>DASZGP010000261.1:0-12081 GCA_035938695.1 Candidatus Dormiibacterota bacterium
TCGTTGATCTTGACGTCGCGCCAGTAGCGGGCCACCGGCGATTCCTCCATGAAGCCCATGCCGCCGTGGATCTGGACCGCCTGGTCGGCGCAGCGCTTGCTGGTCTCGCTGGCGAAGAGCTTGGCCGCGGACGCCTCCAGGTGGCAGGGGCGCCGCTCGTCCCACAGCCGGGCGGCGTGGTAGACGGCCAGCCGGGAGAGGTGGATCTCCATCGCCATGTCGGCCAGCTTGAACTGGATCGCCTGGTGCCGGGAGATCGGGACCCCGAAGCTGATCCGGTTCTTGGCCCACTCCAGCGACTCGTCGAGGCAGGCCTGGGCCAGCCCCACCGAGAGCGCCGCGATCGCGATCCGCCCGGCTTCCAGGGTCGAGAGGAACTGCCCGTAGCCCTTGCCCACCGGGCCGAGCAGGTTCGTCTCCGGCACCCGGCAGTCCTCGAAGGTCAGCCCGTGGGTGTCGCTGGCGCGCCAGCCGAGCTTGTTGTAGGCCGGCTCGATGACGTACCCCGGGGTGCCCTTCTCGACCATGATCGTGCTGATGTGCTTGCGGCCGCCCGCCGGGGTCCCCGCGGAGCCCGCTCCGGGGGGCGGGTCCCCCTCGCCGGTGATCGCCGTGACGGTGACCCCCCAGGAGATCTCGGTGCCGGGGTTGGTGATGAAGGCCTTGCTGCCGTTGATCACCCACTCGCCGTTCTCCAGCCGCGCCCTGGTCTTGCTGGCCCCCGCGTCGCTGCCGCCCTGGGGCTCGGTCAGCCCGAAGGCCCAGAGCCTGCGGCCGGCGCAGAGGTCGGGCAGGTACCTCTCCCGCTGGGCGTCGGTGCCGAAGCGCTCGATCGGCGCGATCCCCAGCCCGACCGCGGCCTCCAGGGTGATCGCCAGGGCGGCGTCCCCCCGGGCGATCTCCTCGATGGCCAGGCAAAGGCTCTGGAAGTCCGACCCGCTGCCGCCGTGGGCCTCGGGGATGCCGAGCCCGAAGAACCCCAGCTCGCCCATCTTGCGGACGGCCTCGTAGGGGAACTCCTTGCGCTCGTCCCAGCCGGCCGCGTGGGGCTTGACCTCGCCCTCGCAGAACTCCCGCGCCAGGTCGCGGACGGCCCGCTGCTCCTCGGACAGGTCCAGCTGGGTGTTCAGCACCGGCGCGCTTGGCATGACGCCCAAGCTTACCGGCGCCGGGTGGCGGAGCTAAACTGCCGGGAGAGGCGGCGCGGACAGATAGGGATGGCCCGGGCGAACTGATCGCCGCCGTGGCGCCTCTGGGAAGGAGGCATACCCATGAGCACACGACCCAGCCGCAACCTGACCCTGCACCGCGAGACGGTGCGCGAGCTCAGCGCCGAGACCCTGGCCAGGGCCGAGGGCGGCTGCAACTGCAGCGACATCTGCCCCGCCCTGGTGCTGATCAGCGAGGTCCTCTTCCTGGTCGACGGCCGGGGGTGCGCCTTTACCTAGACCGATCAGGCCGACCTGAGGATCAGGTCGAGGCGCCGGCACCCAGCCGGTTCGCCACCAGGGCGACGAGCTCTTCGATGGTGTCGGCGACCTCGACCCCGGCACGGTTGAGCGCCTCGACCTTGCCCTGGGGCGACCCGGTGTTGCCGGAGATGATCGCCCCGGCGTGGCCCATGCGCTTGCCGGGCGGGGCGGTGCGGCCGCCGATGAAGCCGTAGACCGGCTTGGGGTAGCCGGAGCCGATCAGCTCGGCGGCCTGCTCCTCGTCGGAACCGCCGATCTCGCCGGCCATCAGCACCGCGTCGGTGTCGGGATCGCTGGCGAAGAGGCCGAGGACGTCCTTGAAGGTCAGGCCCAGGACGGGGTCGCCGCCGATGCCGACGCAGGTGGAGACGCCCAGGCCGACCGAGCCCAGGCCGCCGAGGATCTCGTAGGTCAGGGTGCCGGAGCGGGAGACGATGCCGACCCGGCCGGGCCTGGCGATGTGGTTGGGGATGATGCCGACCTTGGCCTTCTCGCCGGGCGAGATCAGGCCGGGGCAGTTGCCGCCGATCAGCGCCGGGCTGCCGACCTGGTCGTGGACCAGGGCCCGTGCCCGGACCATGTCCAGCACCGGGATGCCCTCGGTGATGGCGACCACCAGGCCGACGCCAGCGGCCGCCGCCTCCATGATCGCGTCGGCGGCGAAGGGCGGCGGGACGAAGACCGCGGCGGTGTTGGCGCCGGTGGCGTCGACCGCCTCGGCCACGGTGTTGAAGACCGGCACCCCGAGGTGGCTGGTGCCGCCCTTGCCGGGGCTGATGCCGCCCACCACGTTGGTGCCGAAGGCCTGCATCTGCTCGGTGTGGAAGGTGCCCTCGCGGCCGGTCATGCCCTGCACCACCAGCCGGGTGTTGCGATCGATCAGGATGCTCATGACTGCGCCATGAGCATAGGGCGCGATTGCCGAGCCTCGCGCGAGCGCGAGAGGCTCATGACCTCCCTCCCGCCGCCGCCAGCTCGACCGCCTTGGCCGCCGCCGCCGAGGCGTCGATGCCCGGCGTGATGCCGTTCTCCTCCAGGATCCGCCGCCCCTCCTCCTCGGCCGTGCCGGTCATGCGCACCACCAGGGGGACCTTGATGTCCAGCTCGTCGCGCGCCGCCACCACCCCGCGGGCGACCTCGTCGCCGCGGGTGATGCCGCCGAAGATGTTGATGAAGATCGACTTCACGCCCGGGTCGAGCAGGATCATCTCCAGGGAGTTGCGGACCACCTCGGCCTTGGCGCCGCCGCCGATGTCCAGGAAGTTGGCCGGCCGGCCGCCCGCCGCCCTGACCAGGTCGAGGGTGTTCATCACCAGCCCGGCGCCGTTGCCCAGCACCCCGACGTCGCCGTCGAGGTGGACGTAGGTGATGCCGCGCTTGTGGGCCTCGATCTCCAGGGGGTCGCCACTGCCGGCCTCGTCGGAGCGGTACCGCTCCAGCTCGGGGTGGCGGAACTCGGCGTTCTCGTCGGTCTCCAGCTTGCCGTCGAGCGCGATCACGCTGCCGTCGGCGACCACCGCCAGGGGGTTGATCTCGCAGGTCAGGGCGTCGGTCCGCAGGGCCAGGGCGTAGAGCTTCTGCATGATCGGCACCAGCTTGCCGACCAGGTCGCCGAGGCCGGCCTGGAAGCAGATCGCGCGCAGCTCGTAGGCCTGGGCCCCGCGCCAGGGGTCGGGGTGGAACTTGACGATCTTCTCCGGCGCGGTCTCCGCGACCTCCTCGATGTCCATCCCGCCGGCGGCGCTGAGGATGATGACCAGGCGGCGGGCGTCGCGGTCCAGGGTCACCCCGAGGTAGATCTCGCGGGCCACCTCGGCGGCCTGCTCGCACCAGACCTCGTGGACCGTGTAGCCCTTGATGTCCATGCCCAGGATGGCCGCGGCGGCGGCGCGCGCCTCCTCGGGGGTCGGGGCCAGCTTGATCCCGCCCGCCTTGCCCCGCCCACCGGTCTGGACCTGCGCCTTGACGGCGATCGGGCCCAGCACCGCGGCCGCGTCGGCCGCCTGCTCGGGGGTGCGCGCCAGGCGCCCGTCCTTGACCGGGATGCCGGCCTCCCGGAACTGCTCCTTGGCCTGGTACTCGAGTAGCTTCATCAGTCCTCCAGGGTCCTCACGGGGCGCGCGGTTCCGCCCGGCGGGATGGAGCTTAGCGAACGGCGGCATGGCTTCGCCGCCCGCGCCACCGGTCACCGGAGGCTGAGATACTGGACCGGCGATGCAGAACGCCGGCGACGCCTTCGGATCCGCCTTCCGCGACCCGGAGTGGTTCACCAAGTTCCTGGTCATGGGGCTGCTGACCCTGATCCCGATCGTCGGCTCGGTCAACCTCTACGGCTGGGCCCTGGCCATCGCCGACTACCGCCGGGCCGGCTACCAGGGGCTGCCGCCGGCCAACCTCGACTACCTCGGGCGGGGCCTCGACGCCTTCCTGGTCCTGGTGGTCTACGGCCTGGTCTTCGTGGCGGCCTTCTTCGTCCTGTTCTTCGCCCTGGGGATCGGCACCGCCCTGAGCCAGGCCGGCTCCGACCCCACCGGGTACCGGGCGACCTTCTCCGGCGGCGCCGTCGGCGGGGTCTGGGCGCTCTTGTCCTTGGTCGAGGTGGCCTTCGCCTTCACGCTCCCCCTGATCCTGCTGCTGACCGACCACGGCGGGATCGGCGGCGGCCTCAACGTGGCCCGGATCGTCGCCACCTACGGACGGCACGGCGGGCCGGTGCTGCTGGCCGGCCTGATCTCGCTGGCCGGCAGCCTGATCTCCGGCTTCGGCATCCTGGCCTGCTGCATCGGCATCGTGGTCACCGCGCCCTACGCCTACGTGGTGCTGGGAGAGATGGTCTACCACCTGGAGCGGGCGCTGGGGCTGGGGCCACCGCGGCGCCGCCTGTCGCCCCAGCCGCCGCCACCCCCGCCGTGGCCCCCCCAACCACCCCCGTGGCAGCCGACGCCGGGCGTCTGACCCTGGCCGAGGGCCGCGAGGGCAGCGCGGCGATGGCCGCCGCCGGGGTCGCCGTCCTGGGCGCGGCGCGGGTGCTGCCGGGGCTCTGGGCCCAGGGCATCAACCCGGTCCCGCCCTGCCCGTTCCGGCTCCTCACCGGCCACCCCTGCCCCTTCTGCGGCGCCACCCGGAGCTTCTGCGCCATGGCCCGCGGCGACGTGCTGGCGGCGGCCCACTTCCACCCCCTGGGGCCGCTGCTGTTCGTGGCGGTGATCGCCCTGACGGTGGCCGCCGCCGTCGTGGCCCTGCGCGGCGGCGCGCTGGCGCTGCGGCTCTCCCCGGCGGCGCGGCAGGGCCTGGTCGCCGGCGGCCTGGCCCTGCTGGCGGTGAGCTGGACCCTGAAGTGGTTCTGGCTCGGCCCCTGATACCCGATCCGGCCGGCCGGCCGGCCGCACGCGGGGACGGCCGGCGGTCAGGCTAGTTGGTCGAGAGCCCGTTGGAGATGTTGCAGAACACGTTCTTGGTCTGGTTGCCGACCAGGATCAGGACGAAGATGACGAAGATCGCGATCACCACCAGGGCCACCTCGAGCCAGCCGATGACCAGCGCCGACAGCGCCAGGCCGTCGCCGGTCTCGCGGCCGTTGGAGGCTCTGATCTGGTTGCGGGCCGAGTGGCCCAGGATCACGGCGATGATTCCCCCGAACGGGCACATGACCATCGAGGCCAATGCCACCACCAGGGCCCAGATGGCCTGGGTGTTGGTCACGGTCGCGCCCCAGTAGGGGACGCCGTAGCCGTACTGGCCGGGCGGGGCCGGCGGCGGTCCGTAGGGCGAGGGCGGCGCGTAGCCACCGCCGGGCGGCGGGGGCGGCTGGTAGGCGCCGGGCGGGACCGGGTAGCCGGGCGGCGACGGCACCGAGGGCGGATAGTAGCCCGGGCCGGGCGGCGGCCAGCCCGGCGGCGGCGCCCCGGGAGGCTGGGAACCGGGTGGCGGCGGCGGCCCGGGAGCCTGGGAACCGGGATCGCCCGGCGGCTGGCTCACTCCGTGAGCCCCCGGGGGGATCGCCGAGCCCTCCGCAAGCGGAAGCTGCTCACAGGCCGAGCCTTCCGCGAGCGGAAGTTGCTCACAGCGGTATGTTCCCGTGCTTGCGCTGGGGCCGGACGGCGCGCTTGCCCTGGAGCATGTTCAGCGCCGAGATCAGCCGGGGGCGGGTCTGCATCGGCTCGATGATGTCGTCGATGTACCCCCGCTCGGCGGCGAAGTAGGGGTTGGCGAACTTCTCGATGTAGTCGTCGACCAGCTCCTTGCCGCGCGCGGCGGGGTCGGGGGCGGCGGCGATGTCGCGCTTGAAGATCACGTTGACCGCCCCCGCCGGGCCCATCACCGCGATCTCGGCGGAGGGCCAGGAGACGTTGAAGTCGGCGCCGATGTGCTTGCTCGACATGACGTCGTAGGCCCCGCCGTAGGCCTTGCGGGTGATCACCGTCAGCTTGGGCACGGTGGCCTCGCAGTAGGCGTAGAGCAGCTTGGCCCCGTGGCGGATGATGCCGCCGTACTCCTGGGCGGTGCCGGGCATGAAGCCGGGCACGTCGACGAAGGTCACGATCGGGATGTTGAAGGCGTCGCAGAAGCGGACGAAGCGGCCGCCCTTGACCGAGGCGTTGATGTCCAGCGCGCCGGCCATGCTCTTGGGCTGGTTGGCGACCACCCCGACGGCGTGCCCGCCGAGCCGGGCGAAGCCGGTCAGGAGGTTCTGGGCGAAGAAGGCCTGGGTCTCCAGGAACTTCCCGTCGTCGAAGACCCGGGTGATCACGTCGCGCATGTCGTAGGGCGCCGTGGAGGCGTCGGGGACCACCGTCTGGAGCTCGCGATCCATGCGGTCAGGGGGGTCGGCGGAGGCCAGGTAGGGCGGCTTCTCGGCGTTGTTCTGGGGCAGGTGGGAGAGCAGCTCGCGGATCTGGGCGAAGGCGTCCTTCTCGGTGTCGGCCAGGAAGTGGGCCACCCCCGACTTGACGTTGTGGACCTCGGCCCCGCCCAGGGTGTCGAAGTCGACCTGCTCGCCGGTGGTGACCTTGATCACGTCGGGGCCGGTGATGAACATGTAGCCGACCTTCTCGACCATGAAGATGAAGTCGGTCATCGCCGGGCTGTAGACCGCGCCCCCGGTGCAGGGGCCGACGATCAGCGAGAGCTGGGGGATGACCCCGCTGCTGCTGACGTTGCGCATGAAGATGTCGGCGTAGCCGGCGAGGGAGACCACGCCCTCCTGGATCCGGGCTCCCCCGGAATCGTTGATCCCGATGCAGGGGCAGCCGAACTTCTCGGCCCAGTCCATGATCTTGACCACCTTCTCGGCGAAGACCTCGCCCAGGGACCCGCCGAAGACCGTGGCGTCGTGGCTGAAGACCGCCACCTGGCGCCCCGCCACGGTGCCGTAGCCGGTGACCACGCCGTCGCCGGGGATGCGCTTGTCGGCCATGCCGAAGTTGGTGTTGCGGTGCAGGGCGAAGGTGTCGAGCTCCACGAAGCTGCCCTTGTCGAGCAGCTTCTCGATCCGCTCGCGGGCCGAGAGCTTGCCCTTCTCGTGCTGCTTGGCGATGGCCTCGGCGTCGCCCCGGAGCGCGTCGTGGCGCCGCTTGCGGAGGACGTTGATCTTCTTCTCGCCCGGCGAGACCTCGCGCTTGACCGACGAGACCTCGGCCTTGCCGTTGCTCGCCGGGCGGCGGCCGGAGCGGGTCACAGGTGCCATGACCTCGCAATGTTAGCCCGTCGCCTGTTACCTCCCCGGCCGGGAGGCGTTTTGAAGCATCAGGATGGTGACCTTGCTGGAGCGGACCACGACCCCGACCCCGGAAGCGACCTTCCTGGCCCTCTACGACCGCGAGGGCCCCCTGGTGCTGCGCTACCTGCGGGCCTGGGCGCCCGCCGGGGCGGACGTCGAGGACCTGGTGGCCGAGGCCTTCACCCGGGCCTGGCGCGCCTGGCCCCGCTTCCAGGGCGGCGAGCCCGAGGCCCGGGCCTGGCTGCTGCGGATCGCCCGCAACCACGCCATCGGCACCTGGCGGCGGGGCCGCCACGTGCGCCTGGTGGCGATCGACGAAGACCTCCCCGACGCCCGCACGCCGGGGACCGGCATCGACCGGATCGAGCTGGCCGCCGCGCTCGCCCACCTCAGCCGGGAGGAGCGTGACCTGGTCGCGCTGCGCGCCGCCGGCCTCTCCCACGCCGAGATCGGCGCCCTGACCGGCCGCTCCGAGGCGGCCGCCAAGATGGCCTGGCACCGCGCCGCGACGCGGCTCCGGCCCCACCTGGACCGTGAAGCATGAACGACGAACTCGACCCCACCGCCAACCCCGACTTGGACCGGCTCGACGCCCGCCTCCGGGAGGCGGTCGCGGAACCCTACGACGACTACGTCCTGCGCCGGGCGCGGTCCCGGGTGGCGGGCAGCCTGGCGGCCGGTGGCGGCCGCCGCCGCGGGGTGGTGATCGCGCTGGCCGCCCTGATCCCGGCGGCCGCGGCGGCGGTGCTGCTGGCGACCGTTCTCGGCAACCTCGGCCGTCCCCTGGCCACCCACGTGGTGACCGGGCCGACGCCGACGGTCGAGGCCAGCCCCTCGCCGGCCGAGCCGTCGCCCTCGGCCCCACCCTCGGCCGCCCCCTCGCCCTCGCCGGGGGCCGCCAGCGCCGGCCCCGTCAGCGCCATCGCGATGTTCGACGCCCAGGACGGCTGGGGCTACGTCCCGACCACGGCCACCGCCCCCAGCGGCGTGGTCCACACCACCGACGGCGGGGTCCACTGGGCCCTGGCCCACGTCCCCACCGCGGGCCGGATCGTCCTCACCGACCCCACCGGCGTCAGGACCGCCTGGGTGCTGGCCGCCCTGCCCGGCGCCGGGACGGGGGGGCCGGCGGCCCAGGTCCAGGCCCTGACCACCACCGACCAGGGCGCCAACTGGACCCCAGGCACCGCGCTCTCGATCTCCGGCGGCGTGGCCACCCTCTCGGCGATCGACGCCAACCGGGCCTGGCTCAGCGTTACCGGCAACGGCGCGGCCGGCTCCAACGCGATGCAGCTCTACCGCACCCTGGACGGCGGCATGCACTGGGACCTGATCGCCAAGGGCAACCCCGGCGACAGCTCGACCGGCCCCGGGTACCTGCCCGGGAGCTGCCAGAAGCTCGGCGTGACCTTCGCCAACGCCAGCGACGGCTACCTCAACCTGCACTGCCCCGGCGGCGAGTACTTCCTCTACGCCAGCCACGACGGCGGCGTGACCTGGGCGGCGCAGCACCTGCCCCTGGCCGACCTCACCACCGGCTACGTCAGCAACTGCGACTGCCAGACCGCCGCCCCGGTCTTCCACGGCGCCGACGGCTTCCTGGTCCTGACCGGCGGGGTCGAGGCCGGGCCGCTCGACACCCTCTACCTGACCCACGACAGTGGGCGGACCTGGGCCGGCCACGCCCTGCCGGGGACGCCGGTGGCCCCACCCGCGATGCCCGGCGCGATGTCCACCGGCTACGTCGTGGCAGTACCCGCCGGCGGCGGCACCCCGCCGCCCGCCGGGACCTTCTACCACTCCGCGGACGGCGGCCGGACCTGGCAGAGGGCGGCCGGCCAGCTCGACGGCCTGGGGACCCTCGACTTCCTGACCGACGGCCTCGGCTGGTACGTCCAGCAGCCCCAGGGCGGCATCCCGGCCCGGATCCTGCGCACCCCGGACGGCGGCCGCACCTGGGTCGACCTCCGCTACACCGTCCAGGGCTGAGTCAGCGGGCCAGCTGGACCCGCCGGCCGCCGCCCGCCCTGGCCCGGTAGAGCGCCTCGTCGGCCCGGGCCACCGCCTGGCCCTGAAGACTCACACGCTCGGCGGCTAGATCTCGGCGGCCGGCCGGTACACCCCCCAGACCCGGCGCAGGCGCCCGAAGACCTCGCCGAGGGTGGCGTAGTCGCGCAGCGCCTGCTTCATCGGGTGGAGCACGTTGTCCGGCCCCCGGGCGGCGGCCTCCAGCGCGTCCAGGTCGCGGGCCACCGCGGCGGCGTCGCGCTCGGCCCGGACCCTGGCCACGGCCTCCCGCTGGGCCTGCTCGTGGAGCGGCAGCACGCGCTGGATCTCGACGTCCTCCTCGGTGCCGGCGGTGAACTTGTTGACCCCCACGACGACCCGCTCCCCGCTCTCGATCGCCTGCTGGAAGCGGTAGGCGGAATCGGCGATCTGGCGCTTCATCCAGCCCGACTCGATGGCCTCGACCGCCCCGCCCATCTCGTCGATCTCGCCGATCAGCTTCCAGGCGCCGGCCTCGATCTCCGCGGTCAGCCGCTCCAGCAGGTAGGAGCCGGCCAGGGGGTCGGCGCTGGCGGTGACCCCGGTCTCGTAGGCGATCACCTGCTGGGTGCGCAGGGCCAGGGTGGCGGCGAACTCCGTCGGCAGCGCCAGGGCCTCGTCGAAGCCGTTGGTGTGCAGCGACTGGGTGCCCCCCAACACCGCCGCCAGGGCCTCGACGGTGGTCCGGACGACGTTGTTGTGGGGCTGCAGGGAAGTCAGCGAGGAACCCGCCGTCTGGGTGTGGAAGCGCAGCATCATCGAACGCGGGTCCCGGGCGCCGTAGCGGTCGCGCATCAGGGTGGCCCACATCTTGCGGGCGGCGCGGAACTTGGCGATCTCCTCGAAGAAGTCCATCTTGCAGTTGAAGAAGAAGGACAGCCGGGGGGCGAAGTCGTCGATCTTCAAACCCGCCGCGATCGCCGCGTCGACGTAGGCGATGCCGTCGGCCAGGGTGAAGGCCAGCTCCTGCATCGGCGTGGCGCCGGCCTCGCTGATGTGGTAGCCGGAGATCGAGATCGTGTTCCAGCGGGGCATCTCCTCGGCGCAATAGGCGAAGGTGTCGGTGATCAGGCGCATCGACGGCCCCGGCGGGAAGATGTAGGTGCCGCGGGCGGCGTACTCCTTGAGGATGTCGTTCTGGATCGTGCCCGTGAGCCGGTCGCTCGGCACCCCCTGCTTCTCGGCGGTCAGCTGGTAGAGCAGCATCAGGCCGGCGGCGGGGGCGTTGATGGTCATCGAGGTGCTGACCCGGTCGAGCGGGATGCCGCCCAGCAGGACCTCCATGTCGGCCAGCGAGTCGATCGCCACCCCGACCTTGCCGACCTCGCCCTCGGCCACCGCATCGTCGCTGTCGTAGCCCATCTGGGTGACCAGGTCGAAGGCCACCGAGAGGCCGGTCTGCCCCGCCTCCAGCAGCTTGCGGTAGCGCTGGTTGGACTCGGCCGCGGTGGCGAAGCCGGCGTACTGCCGCATGGTCCAGTGGCGGCCGCGGTACATGTCGGCGTAGACCCCGCGGGTGTAGGGGAAGTCGCCCGGCGGCGGCTCCTCGGGGGGCAGGTCGGCGCTGGTATAGCTGGGCTGGAGCGGGATGCCCGACTCGCTGCGCCGCTCGGCGATGGGCTTGGCGTCGTCGGCACTCACGCCGTCCAAAGCCTCCGCGCCGCCACCCCCCGCCTCGCCCGCGCCACCGCCGCCACCCGCCGCCTCGCCCTGGCGCTCACGTCGCCGCCCACCGCGCTCAAGCTCGCCGCCGGGCCCGCACCAGGACGTACCAGTGGTCCGTCCAGGTCTGGCCGTCGCGCTCCTCGACGTTCATCGCCGCGCGCCGCTCCGGCGCCAGGCCGGCGACGATCCGCTCGATCTCCGCGACGTCCGCCGCCGGCACGCCCGCCGTCAGCGAGGTCAGGGGCCGGTGCTGGGTGTAGGGCTCCACCACGTCCACCACCAGGCCGGCGGCCTCCAGCATCCCCCGCCACTCGCCGGGCCGGTACTGGCGGACGTGGGAGGGGTCGTGGAGGGTGTCGAGGCGCTGCATGGTGGCGTCCAGGAAATCGTCCTCGGGGACGCTGCGGTCGTCGATCACCAGGCGGCCGCCGGGCTTGAGCACCCGGGCCATCTCGGGGATGGCGCGGCCGATGTCGGAGAAGTGGTGGGCGGCGCGACGGCAGGTGACGGCGTCGAAGGCCGCGTCGGGGAAGTTCAGGTCGTGGACGTCGCCGACCTCCAGGGCGACGTTGGCGAGGCCCCTCCGGCGCCGGAGGCGGGCGGCCTCGTCGAGCATCTCCGGGGTCAGGTCGAGGCCGATGACCAGCGCCGCGTGGGGCGCCAGGGCGAAGGCGGTGTGGCCGGTGCCGGTGCCGACGTCGAGCACCATGGCGGAGGACATGGCGGGCGTGGCCGGCGGCACCCCGAGCGGGAGGGCGCCCGCGGCCCCGACGGCCACGATGCCCGTGTCCCCGCCGAGGGCCAGCTCCACCACCCGGGCCAGCACCTCGGGGTCGGCGTGGGTGGCGCTGGTGACGTAGCTCGCGGCCCGCTCGCCGAAGACCCGGCGGGCTTGGGCCTCGACGGCGCCGGCGGGCGTGGCCTGGGTGGGACCGCTCATCGCGGGGTCAATTCTGACCGATCAGTCAGGTTGCCCTCGCGGAGCCGGTGTCCCCGCCGCCGGAGGTCAGTGGCCGGCCTGGACCAGCTCCGTCAGCACCCCGCCGAAGGACCTGGGGTGCACGAAGGCCACCAGGTGGCCCATGACCCCGACCCGTGGCTCCAGGTCCAGCAGCGTGGCCCCCACCTCCCGCAGCGCGGCCAGGGCGGCGCCGATGTCCTCGACCCGGTAGGCGACGT
>DASZGP010000262.1:0-6161 GCA_035938695.1 Candidatus Dormiibacterota bacterium
TCTACGCCCTGCTCTGCTTCCGCATGGCCACCACCACCGACGACGGCGCCACCATCAGCCAGAACACCTTCCCCGGTGGCTGCGCCGGCGAGCCCCAGTCCGACCGGCAGTGGTACGCCACCTACGACCCTCCGGTGGGGCTCCACACCACCTCGGCCTACACCGGCCCCAAGCCACTGCTCTATTTCGTCTACAACGGGACGACGGAGTGGACCAAGAGCACCGATGGGCTCAACTGGAGCCCGGCGCTGGCCCAGGCCCAGGGGACCGGCGGCTGCGCCACCCCGAGCTGCTCGCCCGCCTTCGGTCCCGACGGCTACCCGGCCCTCGACCAGGTGACGGGCAAGGTGTTCGAGGCCGCCGGCAGCGGCACCAGCCTGCTGCTGAACATCGGCACCCCTGACGCCAACGGCGTCCTGACCTTCCTCGACCACGACAGCTCCAACAACCTGATCCACATCCACGACGGGTTCAAGGGGTCGCCGGACAACCACTTCACGGTGGTGTCGCTCGACGACGCCCGCAACCTCTGGGTGGTCGCCGCCATCACCAGCACCAGCGACCCCCTCACCAGCCCGCCGAACATCCAGCCGGCCGACTACCAGATCTTCGTCTCGGTGGCCAGCGCGGCCTCGGGGTGGACCAAGTGGGCGACGCCCGTGATGGTCAGCAAGGCGCCCTCCCGGGTCAGCGTCTTCCCGTGGCTCAAGGCGGGCGGCGCCGGCCGGGCGGACGCGGTCTGGTACGGGACCAACTCCCTCGACGACCCGAGCTCCACCAGCGGGCAGGCCTGGGACGTCTTCATGAGCCAGCTGGTGTGGCCGACGGATTCCCACGGCGGCGTGCTGGTCGACCAGAAGCCCTCGACGCAGATGGTCAAGGTCTCCCCGCACCCGGCCCACTACGACGACATCTGCCTCAAGGGGACCGCCTGCATCGCGCCGACCCCCAGCGACCCGCAGACCGGCAACCGCAACCTGGCCGACTTCTTCGAGGTCAACATCGACAAGACGGGCGCCGCCGAGGTCGTCTACAACGACACCTCGAACCGCCTGGTGCAGCAGGGCTTCAACCCCGGGAGCAACCAGAGCGGGGACCACGCCGGGGGCCCGATCGTGACCCTGGTCCGCCAGGCGTCGGGGCCGGGGCTGTACGGCTATGACGTCACCGGCCCTCCGAACACGCCTCGAAGGAGCATCACGGGGGCGGCCGACAACGCCCTCTACAGCCTCACCAGCACCGGCGACAGCCTGATCAACGGCACCAACGTGCCCGGGCTCGACCTGCTGGGGGTCAACTTCGACATCTCGCCCTCGACGCTGCGGGTCAACATGCAGGTGGCCGACCTGTCCAACCCGGCGGCGACGCTGGCCGCGGTGCCGGGCAGCCTGCTGCAGTACGTGGTCCGCTGGCAGATGGGCGACAAGATCTACTACGCGGCGATGGAGAACAGCGCCGCCAACAACCCGACGTACTACGCCGGCCCGGCCACCAGCACCGATCTCTGCTCGGTGTCCGGCTGCGAGCCCCACGTCATCGACTACCCCGAGGCGCCGCTGGGCACCGCCGAGACCGGCAGCATCGAGTGCCCCTCGACGGGGACCCCCTCGTCCAAGAACCCCTGCACGGTGTCCATCGACGTCAACGTGGCCGACATCGGCAACCCCAGCGCCAGCAGCCTCCTGGAGGAGATCGGCGCCTACTCCTTCGCCGCCTCGCAGCCCAGCACCACGACCGCCAACGCCCAGGGACAGGTGGACAGCGTGCCGATGAACCTCGACGGCATCTGCTGCTTCAACTACCAGGCCAGCTACCGGGCGCCCGGCAGCGTGCCGGCGGTCACCGGGGTGACCAGCAGCCCCTCACCGGCCGCCACCCCGCTGCCGCTGACCAGCCGGGTGATGGCGTCGCCCTGGCTGGCCCTGCTGTGGCTGGCGGTGGTGCCCCTGACCCTGCTGCTCTGGGGCATCGGCCGGAGGCGGCGGAGGACCTAGCCAGGGCGCGGCGGCGCGCCGACCCGGGTCCCCGCGGGGGGCGCGATCACCGACGACGACGGGCAGAAGTCGTTGAGCACGCAGTCGGGGCAGCGCGGCCGGCGGGCGATGCACACCCGGCGGCCGTGGAGGATCAGGCGCAGGCCGAAGTCGCTCCACTGCTCCGGCGGCAGCAGCGCCGCGACGTCGGCCTCGATCTTGACCGGATCGGTGTTGCGGGTCAGCCCGAGGAGGCGGGTCAGGCGGGTGACGTGGGTGTCGACCGCCAGGCCGGGCAGGTGGAAGGCCACCCCCAGGACGACGTTGGCGGTCTTGCGGCCGACCCCGGGGAGGGTGACCAGGTCCTCCATCCGCGGCGGCACCTCGCCGCCGAAGCGCTCCACCAGGGCCCGGCTGCAGCCGATGATCGACCTGGTCTTGGCCCGGAAGAAGCCGGTCGGCTGGATGATCGCCTCGACGTCGGCGGGGTCGGCGGCGGCCAGGGCGAAGGCGGTGGGGCAGCGGGCGAAGAGGGTCGGGGTGACCAGGTTGACCCGCTCGTCGGTGGTCTGGGCGCTGAGGATGGTGGCGATCAGGAGCTGGAACGGGCCATCGTGGATCAGCGCGCACTCCGCCACGGGGTAGGCCTGGGCCAGGCGTGACTCGGCCAGCTGCGCCCGCTCCCTGATCTCGGCCTTGGTGCCGAGCCGGGACGGGCGGGGCCGCGCGGGGACGGAGCGCCGGCGCGCGGCGGTGGGCCGGGGGGAGGGTGGCATCGGTCTATTCTCGCCGCCGGCCGCCGTCGCGGACCGGCCGACGCCGCGATGCGACGGCCGCGTGCGCGGGTCCAAACAACTCTTTACCCGATCTTCGTTACCTGAACCGGGTCCAACGGCTTCAATCGTGTGGAACCAAGTCCAGCGGCCAGGCGTTGCACCAAGCAGAGGATGAAGAAATGGATGCCAAGACCATCGAGACGGCGATCAGGGACTGCGGTCTGCCCGGACGCCTGGTCGGCCTGGACGGCAAGCTGATCCTGATCGACGTGCTGGACGAGACCAGCGAGCGCCTCGAGCGGCAGTCGCTCGGAGTCTCCGAGTTCTGCGACCTGGTGCTCGACTGGCGGGCCCGCCTCGCGGCTCGCAAGACATCCCCCACGGCGGCCCGGCCGGAGCCGGTGCCGGCCACCACCGCGGCTTAAGCAGACCCTCCTCCCTTCCCCCGCCGACGCCGAGCCAGGAGCCGGGCCGCAAGGTCCCCTGGCTCGGCGAGGGCGGACCCCTCCTCCTCCGAACCGGCGCCGGGCGCCCCGGACGGCGGCACCTCGCGATCGGCGGCGGCCGCGCGCCCATCCCCGCCCGGGGTGGTGGCGGGAGGCCCGCCCTGGCGTCCGCGGCGCGCCGCCACCCGGCCCCTGAGCCGCCCCACGGTTTCCTCGACCGGGGCCGCCGCGAGCTCCCGCCGACGCGGCAGCGCGCGCCAGAGGTCGGCGTCGGTGCGGCGGAAGACGAGCCGGCGGCAGGCAACGTCGAGCGGCAGGAGCAGCGCGGCCAGCGCCAGCAGCAGGAAGGCCAGGCTGTGGCTGACCTGGAGGTCGGGCAGGGGTTGGGCGAAGGCGGCCGCCGGGTCGGTCAGGACCACCCCGCCGCCGGCGGCGGCGAGCTGCCGGAGCAGGCCCAGGTTGGTGCCCAGGGCGCGGAACTCCGGGGAGTAGGCCACCGCCAGGCCGGCGGTGCCGGCGTGGACCGCGCGCCCGCCGTTGCCCCGCACCTCGACGTGGGCCACGTAGGCCCCCACCTGGTCGGCGGTGAAGTCGCCCTCGAAGCGGCCGGCGCCGGTCGGCTGGAGCGGCACCGAGGTGGTGGTCAGGTCGGGCGCGACGACGTTGGCCACCGCGGTGGCGTCGGCCGGGGCGCCGGCCAGCTGGGCGATCAGGTGGCCGGTGTCGCCGCTGGTCTGGGCCTGCAGCGCCAGCGCCGGGTCGGCCCCCAGCGGCAGGGTGCTGGCGACGATGTTGGCCAGCAGCCTGCCGGACTGGTTCCAGCCCAGCAGCTCGGCGGTCCAGCGGCCTGAGGTGTCGCTGGTCCAGGCCGTCGAGCGGCCCAGGCCATACTGCCACTGGGCCAGCACCGGGTCGTGCTTGGCGCTCCGCAGCACCACCTCGGCGGCAGCCTTGGGGGTCGAGGCGACGTAGCCGGTGAGCGCCGGGAAGGCGGTCAGGTCGATGCCCGCGAGGGTCGGGCTGGGAGCGTCCAGGGAGGGCCGGAAGCGCTCCTCGACGATCCACGGCTTGAGCCCTTTCTGGGTCTCCTGGAGGAGCAGGTCGGGCACCTGGCCGGGGCTCTCCGACTGGTAGAAGCGGCCCTTGCCGTCACGGGCGATGGCCGCCATCTCGGCCATCATCTGGGGCGAGTGGTGGACGTCGATGCCGATCGCCGAGGTGGTGATCCCCCGCGCCGTGAGCCCCTGGAGCAGCGAACCGTAGTCGCCGCCGGTGTCGCCGTCGCCGAGCACGATGATGTGGCGGGTGGTGTCGGCGTGCGCCGCCAGCGCGTCGCCGGCGGTCTGGATGAAGGGCCCGTAGCTCATGGCGTCGCCGAAGCTCTGGATGCCGTCGATGGCGGCGTCGATCTTCTTCTGGTCGGCCACCGGCTGGAGCGGCACCACCAGCCCGGTATTGGAGTCGGTGACCCCCACCAGGTCGCGCGCGGTGAGGTGGGCCACGACCGCCTTGGCCGCGGCCCGCATCACCGCGTCGGCCGAGGCGTCCTCCATCGTCTCCAGCACCAGCACCACCGCCACCGGCGGCTTCTGGGAGCGGTCGGCGATCTGCATGTCGATCGGCAGCGCGGCCTCCAGGGGGGTGCCGGCGAAGCCCCCTGGCCCGAATGTATCGGGGCCGCCGAAGGCCGCCAGGCCGATGCCCAGGTCGCGCACCCCGGCCTGGAGCGCCAGCATCTGGTCCGCCACCAGCGCGGTGGCGGGGACGTCGACCAGCGCCACCGCCTGGTACTGGGCCAGGTCGGCGGCCGCCGCCGGCACCTGGGCCGGCGCCACGACCCGGGGCGAGAGCGAGGCCGCCCGCAGCGCCGCCGCCAGGTTGGCCGCCTCGCCCGGGCCGCCCTCCACCACCAGCACCTGCTGCGGCCCCAGCACCTCGATCAGCCCCTCGCCGACGTTGTTCTCGGCGAAGGTGTCCTGGGCCGGGTCGATCTCGGCGTGGACGTCGTGGAAGCCCGGGCCAAGCGCCGGCAGGACCACGTCGACCTGGGTCTCGCCGACCGGCAGGCTGAGCGGGGCGTCGTGGACCTGGCGGCCGTCGACGCTGACCACCAGCCGCCCGAAGGTGGCGACGTTGGACTCCAGCACCGTCAGCGCGTGGGGCCGGGCGCCCGGCGGCACCGCGGCGGGGACTCGCAGCGAGTCGACGTAGACCTCAGGACCCTGGTCGAGCTTCAGCGGCAGCACGTCGACCCGGGTCCCCTGGCCGCGCAGCAGCCGGGCCTCGGCCAGGGCATCGCCGATGTTCTGGCGGCCGTCGCTGACCAGCAGGAGGTGGCGGCGCTGGTCGGGCGGCAGCAGCGAGGCGCCCAGGCGGAGCGCGTTCTCGACGTTGGTGTAGTTGACGTTGGGGGTGCCGCTGAAGTCGCTGAAGGCGGGCTGGTGGTCGGGCGGCGCCTCCACCACCGGGTCGCGGCCGAAGCTGACCACGCCGAGGCGGTCCTCGCCCCTGAGCGCCGCGATCAGAGCGGTGACGGCCTGGCGCTCCTGGTCGGCGGCGGCGGTGACGCTGGCGCTGCGGTCGGCGAGCACGACCAGGGTCTGGCCGCGGGGCGGGCTGGTGACGGCCAGGCCGGAAAGCGCCAGGACCAGGGCCAGCAGCATCGCCAGGCGGACGCCCAGGGCCAGCCGGGCCCGGAAGCGGCTCAGCGGCGGCGGCATCAGGCGGGCGGCGAGCACCGCGGCGGCCGGGAAGGCCAGCGCCGCCAGCGCGGCCGGGTGGGCCAACGCCAGTCCCATCAGGGGTCAGATCCCACGGTGGTACACCAGCCACTCGGCGGTCAGGGCCAGCAGCGCGACCAGCGCCAGCCAGGGCCAGAGCTCCGCCAGGTCGAGGTGGGTGGTGCTCGCCGCCACCGGCCGGGAGCCGGCCACCGGGACGCGGGCCAGGGGGGCGATGGCGCCGAA
>DASZGP010000263.1:0-7931 GCA_035938695.1 Candidatus Dormiibacterota bacterium
GACCAGCTCACCAAGGGCCTCCAGTTCCTCATGAAGAAGAACCGGATCGAGGTCGTGGAGGGTACCGGGAGGTTCGCCGCGGCGACGGAGCTGGTGGTGGAAACCCAGACCGGTGAGCGGCGCCTGGCGGCCCAGGACGTCGTCATCGCCACCGGCTCCTACGCCCGCGGCCTGCCCGGCGTGGAGTTCGACGGCACCCGCGTGCTCAGCAGCGACCATGCCCTGCGGATGGAGCGGCTCCCCGCCTCGGCCGTGGTGGTCGGCGCCGGCGCGGTGGGGCTGGAGTTCGCCTCCATGTGGCACGATCTGGGGGTCCAGGTGACGCTGGTCGAGGCGCTGCCCCGGATCGCCCCGCTGGAGGACCCCGAGGTCTCGCAGGCCATCGCCCGCAGCTTCGAACGGCGCGGGATCAAGGTCATCGCCGGGGCCAAGCTGGACCTCGAGTCGATCAAGGCCGGCGCCGGCGGCGTCAGGATGAGCGTCGAGGGGGCCGGCGAGCTCAGCGCCGACGTGCTGCTGCTGGCGGTGGGCCGGGGCGCGGTGGTCGAGGGCATCGGGCTGGAGAACACCAAGGTCAAGGTGGAGAAGGGGCTGATCGTGGTCGACGACGACCTGCGCACCGCCGAGCCCCACGTCTACGCCGTGGGCGACGTCGTCGGCGGGTACCAGCTGGCCCACGTCGCCGGGCACGAGGGAATCCACGCGGTGGAGGTCATCACCGGCAAGCGGCCCCACCCCCTGGACTACAACCAGATGCCGCGCTGCACCTACTCGCGGCCTCAAATCGCCAGCGTCGGCCTCTCCGAGGAGCAGGCCAAGGCGGCCGGGGTCGAGATCAAGGTGGGCAAGTTCCCGTTCTCGGCCCTGGGCCGGGCGATGATCAACAACGACACCGAGGGTTTTGTCAAGATCGTCGCCGACGCCGGCAGCGGCGAGATCATCGGCACCCACATGGTCGGGCACGGCGTTACCGATATCATCGCCGAGCCCGTCCTGGGCCAGCTCCTGGAAGGCACCGCCTGGGAGCTGGGCCTGAGCGTCCACGCCCACCCATCGTTGTCGGAGGCGGTGGGCGAGGCGGCGATGGCGGTGGACGGCATGTCGATCTCGACCTAGAACAGCACCCAAGCGGGCGGAGGAACCATGGCCAAGCTTCACGAGAGGGGGAGCGAGGTGGACGCGGGCGCGCCGCATACCACGCTCGGGCTGCCGCCCGAGCGGCTTCTCGACATGTACCGGGCCATGCTCCTGGCGCGGATGGTGGACGAGCGCTGCTGGCTGCTCAACCGCGGCGGCAAGGCCCCCTTCGTGATCAGCTGCCAGGGGCAGGAGGCGGCCCAGATCGGCTCGGTCTTCGCCCTCGACTGGACCATGGACTGGTTCGCCCCCTACTACCGCGACCTCGGCGTGGTCCTGACCCTGGGGGAGTCGGCGGAGGACGTCTTCCGCTCCGTCCTGGGCCGGGCCGGCGAGCCCAACTCGGGGGCGCGCCAGATGCCGAGCCACTTCGGCTCGCGGCGGCTGCGGATCATCTCCCAGGGCAGCTCGGTCGGCACCCAGTGCCTGCACGCGGTGGGCACCGCGCTGGCCTCCAAGATCAGAGGCGAGAAGGCGGTCTCGATCAACTACGTGGGCGAGGGCGGCACCAGCCAGGGTGACTGGCACGAGGCCCTCAACTTCGCCTCCGTCCACCGCCTGCCGGTGATCTTCATGGTCGAGAACAACAGCTACGCGATCTCCGTGCCGCTCAGCCTGCAGATGGCGATCAAGGACGTCGCCGACCGCGCCGCCGGCTACGGCATCCCCGGCGTGGTGGTCGACGGCCAAGACGCCCTGGCGGTCTACAAGGTGACCCGCGAGGCGGCCGACCGAGCCCGGGCGGGGGAGGGGCCGACGCTGATCGAGGCCAAGACCCACCGCTTCACCTCCCACTCCTCCGACGACGACCAGCGGGTCTACCGCCAGACCGAGGAGATCCAGGAGGAGGCGGCCCAGGACCCCATCCCGCGCTTCCACGAATACCTCGACCACCACCATCTTCTGGAAGAAGGCCAGGACAAACGCATCCGCGCCGAGCTGAAGGCGGTGATCGACGCCGCCACCGAGGCCGCCGAGAACGCGCCTCTGCCGGAGGCCGAGGACGCCCTGCTCCACGTCTACGGCGAGGCCGGGCCGTCGGGTGACGAGCTTCGCGGCGGGCCGCGATTCCGCCTCGGAGCCAGCTGATGGCCGGCCTGGGATCGCACAAGACGGTCGAGACCGCCGCCGGGCAGATGACCTACATCCAGGCCATCCAGTCGGCGATGCGCGACGAGATGGCCCGGGACGAGAGCGTCATCGTGCTGGGCGAGGACGTGGGCAAGAAGGGCGGCGTATTCGGCGCCACCCAGGGGCTGCAGGCGCTCTACGGCGAGTCGCGGGTGATCGACACGCCGCTGGCCGAGTCCGCGATCGCCGGCGTGGCCATCGGGGCCGCGATCAACGGGCTCAGGCCGGTCGCCGAGATGCAGTTCGCCGACTTCATCCACCCCGCCTTCAACCAGATCGTCAGCGAGGCCGCCAAGATGCGGTACCGCTCCAACAACGACTTCAACGTGCCGATGGTGATCCGGGCGCCCTTCGGCGGCGGGGTCCACGGCGCGCTCTACCACTCGCAGTCGGTGGAGGCCTTCTTCGCCCACGTCCCGGGCCTCAAGGTGGTCATCCCCTCGACCCCCTACGACGCCAAGGGGCTGCTGATCGCCGCCATCCGCGACCCCGACCCGGTGCTCTTCTTCGAGCACAAGAAGGCCTACCGTCTGATCAAGGGCGAGGTGCCCGACGGCGAGGACTACACCGTCCCCATCGGCAAGGCCCGCGTCGCCCGGCCCGGGCGCGACATGTCGGTCTTCACCTACGGCCTGATGGTCCACAACTGCGTCGCCGCCGCCGAGGAGATCGAGAAGGAGGGCACCTCGGTGGAGGTCGTCGACCTCCGCACCATCCGCCCGCTGGACCGCTGGGCGATCGTGGAGTCGACCAGGAAGACCGGCAAGGTGCTGGTGGTCTACGAGGCCAACCGCACGCTCGGCGCCGGCGCCGAGGTGGCCGCGATCGTGGCCGAGGAGTGCTTCGAGCACCTCGACGGCCCGGTCCTGCGCCTGGCCGGCCCGGACGTGCCGGCGATGCCCTTCAGCAAGCCGATGGAGGATTTCTTCATGCCCAACACCGAGAAGATCCTGGCGGCGATGCGCACCCTGGCGGCGTACTAGTGTCGACCGGCGGCGGTTCGACCACGGCGGACGGCGTGACCAGGGTCACCATGCCCCAGCTCGGCGAGAGCGTCACCGAGGGGCAGGTGGCGCGCTGGCTGAAGCAGCCCGGCGACCGGGTCACGAAGTACGAGCCGCTGCTGGAGGTGATCACCGACAAGGTCAACGCCGAGGTGCCGTCGCCGGTCGACGGTGTGCTGGCGGAGATCAACGTCCAGGAGGGCGAGACCGTTGCCGTGGGGACGCTGATCTGCAGCATCGCCGCGGAGGGGGCGTCAACCCAGGGCTCCTCGGGTGGCGCGACCCCGGAAGCCGCCACCGCCCCGTCGGAGGGCGGGGTGCCTTCGAGCGGTGGTCAGGATGGCGGCGCGCAGGCCGTGGCTGGCGCTCCACCAACCGCCGGAGGCCTGTCGGGGACTGCGGGCGCTGGAGCTCCGCCGACCGCCGGAGGCACAGCGCAGGTCGCCGCGCCCTCGACCGGGGGCCCGGGGGTGGGACTGGGGACGCCGCCCGCCTACGCCGGCAGCAACGGCCAGTCCGGTGGCGCGGCGGGCCGTGCCACGCCCGCGGTGCGGCGCCTGGCGGGCGAGCACGACCTCGACATCAGCCTGATCCGCGGTACGGGCCACGACGGGCGGGTGACCAAGAAGGACGTCGAGCAGTTCATCGCCACGGGCGGCGCGGGGCGCCAGACGGGAGCCCCGGCGGCCGCGCCGGCGACCGGCGCCACCGCGCCCGCGCCGTCCGCGTCCGCGCCACCCGCGCCGCCCGCCAAGCGGATGGTTGGCGACGAGTTGATCCCCCTGACCCCGATGCGCCGGTCGATCGCCGAGCACATGGTCCGCAGCCGCCAGACCTCGCCGCACGCCTGGTGCGCGGTGGAGGTGGACATGACCAGCGTGGTCAAGCTGCGCGCCGCCGAGCGGCAGGCGTTCCGCGACCGCGAGGGCGTCGACCTGACCTACGTGCCCTTCGTCATCAAGGCCACCGTCGAGGCGCTCCGGGAGCACCCCGGGGTCAACGCCACCTTCACCCCGGAGGGCATCCTGCGCAAGCAGGCGATCAACATCAGCGTTGCGGTGGGGCTGGACGACGGCCTGATCGTCCCCGTGATCCACGACGCCGACCGCCTCAGCATCGCCGGCCTGGCGCACAACCTGGACGACCTGGCCACCCGGGCCCGCGCCGGCAAGCTCAGGCTGCCGGACATCGAGGGCGGCACCTTCTGCGTCAACAACCCGGGCACCTTCGGGTCGATCATGTCGGCGCCGATCATCAACCAGCCCCAGGCCGGGATCATGACCATGGAGAGCATCGTCAAGAAGCCGGTGGTATTGCCGGGCGACCTGATCGGCATCCGCTCGATGATGTTCACCTGCCTGAGCTTCGACCACCGGGTCCTCGACGGGCTGCTGGCGATCAACTTCCTCAAGTCGGTGAAGCGCTGGCTGGAGGCCGTCACGCCCGAGACCCCGATCTACTGACGGCGTAGGCTGGACCGAGTGGAGAACCTGCCCGTCCTGCAGCCAGCGCCCGGCGGCGCCGCGCCGGCCCGGCCCGCCGGGGGCGCGGGTGGCGCCTCGTCGGCCTTTCCACCCCACGGGGCCGGCCCCGCGGGGACCCCGGAATTCGGCGGCCGCCGCCCCGAGTGGCTCAAGGTCCGCCTGCCCGCCGGGCCGACCTACTCGCGGCTCAAGGACCTGATCCGCTCCGAGAACCTCCACACCGTCTGCGAGGAGGCTCACTGCCCCAACATCGGCGAGTGCTGGACGGCGGGCACCGCGACCTTCATGATCCTCGGCGACACCTGCACCCGGGCCTGCACCTTCTGCGCCGTCAAGACCGGCCGCCCGACCTGGTTCGACGACGACGAGCCCCGCCGGGTCGCGGAGTCGATCGCCAAGCTCGACCTGGTCCACGCCGTCATCACCGCGGTCGATCGCGACGACCTCCCCGACGGCGGCGCCCTGATCTTCGCCGAGACCATCCGCCAGACCCGCGCGCTCTCGCCGAACACCTCGATCGAGGTCCTGGTGGGCGACTTCCAGGGCGATTGGGACGCCCTGGCCACGGTCATGGCGGCCCGGCCCGAGATCCTCAACCACAACGTCGAGACCGTCGGCCGCCTCTACCGCACGGTTCGCCCCAAGGCCGTCCTCGCGCACTCGCTGGAGCTCCTCCGCCGCGCCCGCGAGCTGGACCCCGGCACCCAGACCAAGACCGGCTTCATGGTCGGCCTGGGCGAGACCCGGGAGGAGATCACCGAGCTGATGGGGCGGATCAGGGAGGCCGAGGTCGAGATCCTGACCATCGGCCAGTACCTCCGCCCCAGCCTCAAGCACCACGACCTGGTCCGCTACTACAGCCCCGACGAGTTCGCCGCCCTCAAGGACGAAGCCCTGGCCATGGGCTTCCGCTGGGTCGAGTCGGGACCGCTGGTGCGCAGCTCGTACCACGCCGAGCGCCAGGTCGACCGGGATCGGCTCGTCGGCCGGCTCCGCTCCGCCTGACCGGTACACTCTGAGACCCCGGCGGGGCCTGGGGCGGATAGCTCAGCTGGTCAGAGCGCCTCGCTTACACCGAGGAGGTCGCGGGTTCGATCCCTGCTCCGCCCACCAGACCGGGAGGCGATGGGCCAGGCGTCCCGGCCGGCGTTGACACCGGCGCCGGGTGCGACTAAGCTGCCGCACAGGCTGACCGGGGGGACGTGCCCGAGCGCACCCTGAAGAGGGAGCGAAGGCTGACCTCGCCGCGAGCCGCCCTGCCCGCGGGGCCTTGGCGGGTGATCTTGGAAGGAGATCAGATGACTGATGCTGTCATGTCGCCGTCGCGGGTGCGGCGGATACTGGCCAGGTCGCGGGGGTTCGGCGTGCTCGCCGCCGCCGTCGCGCTGGCGGCGTTCAGCGTGCCGGCCAGCGCCGGCAACCCGGTGGTCGTCGCCGACGCCGGCTGTCCGATCCAGCCGGTGATCGGCGGGGGTGCGGTTGGCCATGGGGTAGTGGTGGCCTGCAACCTGGGCTTCCCGGTCCTCGACGGCCCGCCCAACGCGCCCACCGGGGAGTTCATCTACTCCA
Organism: Candidatus Dormiibacterota bacterium; assembly: GCA_035938695.1. Classification (GTDB taxonomy): domain Bacteria; phylum Chloroflexota; class Dormibacteria; order DASZGP01; family DASZGP01; genus DASZGP01. The sequence continues at coordinate 6,326 of DASZGP010000263.1, forward strand.
ACATGACCATCTCGTCGACGCCCGGCTCGGGGATCAGCTTCTCGCCGCCCAGCGCGGCCAACAGCACCCCGGCGGTCGACTGGACCTGCAGCACCGACACCCCGGCGCCCAGGGTCTTCCACGCCACCTGCACCCCGACCCCCGCCGCCACGGTGGGGCAGTGGACCTGTTACGACCCGTTCGTCTCGGTCGACATCACCAGCGGCGGCTCGGTCGCCGACACGCTGGTCGGGCGCGCCCGGTGCACGTCGACCCAGTCGCAGTGCTCCGCCACCCCGCTGACCGGCGGCGTCGGCGTGGCCCACTGCCAGCAGGCGGCGTTCCCCCACGCGCCGGTGCCCTTCGAGTGCACCGCCGACTACAGCGCGGTGACCGGCCAGTCGGTCGCCTGGTCCGTCAAGTGCTCGACCGTCGATCCGTGACCGGCGGGGAATCCGGCCGCGCCTCGAGGCTGCGGCTCAACCGCGAGACCCTGCGCACCCTGACCGGCGGCGATCTCCAGATCGCCGCCGGCGGGCAGCCGACGCTGCTCTGCGACATCACCTTCACGCCCACGGTGGTGCACCAGAGCTGCCTCTGCCAGCCCACCCCGCTGTTCACCCCGCAGTGCGTCTCGGACCTGCTCTGCAACACCCCCACCATCCGCTGCCAGGTCAGCGGCAACCCCTGCGTCTGACCGACAGGCAGCAGAAGGGCCGGACCCGATGCCGGGCCCGGCCCTTCCGACCCTCCGGAGGGGGTTACCCGACGGCGACCAGCTCCTGCTGGGCGAGCACGTGGCGCAGCCCGTCCATGTTGTCGGCCCCGACCACCACGCGGGTGCCGGTGGCCAGGTACAGGAACTTGAGGTTGAGACCGGCGTCCGACATGGCCCGGGTCAGCTCGCCGAGCGAGCCGGGGCGGTCGGCCATGTCGACCATCGCGGCGGCCTGCTCCTCGGCGATGTCGCAGACGCCGTCGAGCACCCGCCGGGCGCCCTCGACGTCGTTGACCACCAGGTGGGCGAAGCCGTGGCGGTTGACCACGAATCCGCAGAAGGCCTCGATGTTGATCCCGGCTCGGCCCAGCGCCTCGCCAACCTCGGCGGCGGCGCCGGGGCGGTCGGCCAGGATGAGGGTCAGGTTCACGATCATCTTTTTCAAAACTCCAAGGGGCTCCGACTTCGAGCGGTATTGTCGAGCCGGGGGTCGCGCGGCGTCATGCTTTCGTGCGCGGCTGTTGCCAAACCGATGCAGGCCGGGCCACCGGGGTGCGCCGGTATAATTCCGGCCGGGCCACGGGCCGAGGTAGCTCAGCTGGTAGAGCACTGGTCTGAAGAACCAGGTGTCGTCAGTTCAAGTCTGACCCTCGGCACCACACACCGCGGTAACGGATCAACCGTGCCGCCGTCGCGGGCGTATCTCAAGCCTGTGACGATCGCCTGAGAGGCCTCCGATCTCGCGCGAGCGCCCCCGATGATGGGCTCCGATGGCGATACGGGACCTGGGATCGGGACGGGCGCGGATGCGCCCATTCAGCCGGAGCGAGGAGATCTTCCTCTTCCTGCTCCTCAGCTGCCTGCTCAGCTGGGGCGCCTGGCTGGGCCTGCGCGAGCTGGGGATGCCCC
>DASZGP010000264.1:0-12112 GCA_035938695.1 Candidatus Dormiibacterota bacterium
GCGGGCTGGTGAAGTGGTGCAGGGTGACCGCCGGCTCGAGGTCCAGGCGCCGGAGGGTCTCCAGGACCTCGCGGTAGTGGGCCACCGCCCCGGCGTCGACCACCCCCGGCGAGGGCTCGACCCGGCTCCACTCGATCGACAGCCGGTGGGCGTTGTGGCCCATGCCAGCGAGCATCTCGAAGTCCTCGCGGAAGCGGCTGTAGTGCTCGCAGGCCCGGCCGCTGACGCTGCCGTCGCGGATGTGGCCGCCCGCCTGCTCCCAGGCCCACCAGTCGCAGTTGCGGTTGTCGCCCTCGACGTGGTGGGCGGCGGTGGCGGCGCCCCAGAGGAAGCCCGGGGGAAAGCCGAAGGCGATCTCGTCCGCGGTCAAGGTGGTCAGGCGGCGAGGCCCTGGGACACCTCGACCAGGCGCGCCAGCGCGTCGCGGGCGGCGCCCGAGTCGATCGACCGCGCGCCCAGCTCCAGGCCGGTGGCGAGGTCGGCGGCCAGGCCGGCGGCGACCAGCGCGGCGGCGGCGTTGAGCAGGACGACGTCGCGCCGGGGGCCGCCGGCACCGCCCAGCACCTCGTGGACGATCTCCGCGTTGCGGGCCGCGTCGCCCCCCCGCAGGGCGTCGGCGCCGGCGGGGGCCAGGCCCAGCCCGGCGGGGTCGACGTCGTACTCGCGGATAGCGCCGTCGCGCACCTCCCAGACGCGCGAGGGGCCGCCGAGGGTCAGCTCGTCGAAGCCGTCGCCGCCGTGGAAGACCAGGGCCCGCTCGTGGCCCAGGGCCAGCAGCACGAGGGCCATCCGCTCCCCCAGGGCCGCCGCGCCGACCCCCAGCGCCTGCCGCCGGACCCGCGCCGGGTTGGCCAGGGGGCCGAGGATGTTGAAGACCGTCCGCACCCCCAGCGCGGCGCGCACCGGGCCGGCGTGGCGCATCGCGGGGTGGAAGGTGGGGGCGAAGAGGAAGGCGATGCCGGCGCCGTCGAGGCAGGCCTGCACGGCCTCCGCCGGCATCCCCACCGGCACCCCCAGGGCCTCCAGCACGTCGGCGCTGCCGCACCGGCTGGAGGCGGCGCGGTTGCCGTGCTTGGCTACCACCGCGCCGGCGCCGCGGGCCACGAGCGCCGCGGTGGTCGAGATGTTGAAGCTGCCCGAGCCGTCGCCGCCGGTGCCGCAGGTGTCGACGGCCCCCTCGGGCGCGCTGATGGCCACCGCGTGGGCCCGCATCGAGGTCACCAGGCCGGCGATCTCCGCGACGCTCTCGCCCTTCATCCGCAGCGCCACCAGGAAGGCGGCCAGGACCTCCGGCGGGGCCTGGCCCTCCATAACCTCGTCCATCGCCTCGGCGGCCTCCTCGCGGGTCAGCTCGCCGCCCTCGACCAGCCGCCGCACCGCGTCCCGGATCATGGCGAGACAGTACAACACCGCGCGAGATCGCCCGGAGGCGTGAGGGCGAGCGTATGATGCGCCCGATGCGGGACCTCGCCGGCGACTTCTGGAGCTACCCCCCCGAGCCGGAGGACCTGCTGCCCTTCCGCCTCGGCGAGGGCCGCGTCGGGGCGCTCCTGATCCACGGCTTCTGCGGCACCCCGCCGGAGATGCGCGGGCTCGGCGAGCACCTCGCGGCGCGGGGGCTGCGGGTCCACGGCGCGCTCCTGGCCGGCCACGGCACCTCCCCCGAGGCGCTGGAGCGCTCGACCTGGCGCGACTGGGTCGACAGCGCCCAGGCGCAGCTCGACGAGCTGCGCGGACTCTGTGACGCGGTGGTCGTCGCCGGGCAGTCGATGGGCGGGGCCATCAGCCTGCTGCTGGCGGCTCGCAACCCCGACGTCGCCGCGGTGGCCACGATGGCGGCGATCGTCCGCCTGCCCCGCCGGACGGAGGCCCTGATCCGGGTCGGCAGCCTGGTCCGCCACTGGCATTACCCCGACCACTCCGACGTCGACCTCTGGGAGCCCGCCAACGCCGCCTGGCTGAAGAGCTACAGCCGCCGCTCCCTGCGCTCCCACATCGACCTCCTGACCCTGATGGGCGCGACCGTCGCCGCCCTGCCCGCGGTGCGCTGCCCGGCCCTGGTGATGCACGGCCTCCGCGACCGCACGGTGCCCCCGGACAACGCCCGCCTGATCGCCTCCCGCTGCGCCGGCCCGGTCGACCTCCGCTTCTTCGAGCGCAGCGGCCACGGCATGACGGTGGACGTCGACCGCGAGCCGATCTTCGAGCTGGTCGGGACGCATTTCCGGGCGGCGGCGGGGCTCAGTGAGCCGGAGGTGCCGATCACCGCGGCAGCGGCGCTCGCGGCGAGCGCGACCGCGCCGCAGGCGCTCGCGGCAGACGCCTAGAGCGTTACGGCTCCGGCCAGGGCGCCACGACGTGCCCCGGCAGCCATCCCTCGATCCCCTCGGCCTCCTGCCGCACCCGCAGGTGGCGGTTCTCCGCCGCCAGCACGTGCAGCTTCTGCCCCGGCCGGACGGTGCCGGTCGCCGGCGCCGTGGCGTTGGCCTCGGCCCGGAGCGGGTACCCGGTGTTCCACGACGGGATCAGGGTGCCGGCATGTCCGGGGGCGACGTGGCGGTGGTCCTCGACGGTCTCGAACTGGGGCATCGGCGCAAGTCTACGGACCATCCTGGGACACGGACTCAACCCTTCGCAGGACGCGCGCGACCGGAGGCCGGCTACCGAGGCTGCGAGCGGAAGTCGGCCAGGAGCCGCCGGGCCTGACGCTCGTCGAGCCCGGCGATGACCTCCGCCGAGAGTCCCACTTCGTGAATGAGAGCCTGCACCAGCCAGCCGGGCAGGGTCTCCGCTGAAGCCGGAAGCGGCGCGCTCGGACGGGGCGCCGGCCGGCCCGATCGCAGCGTGTCCCAGAAGGCCGCGGCGGTGACGCGCAACTGGGTACGCAGGATCAGCGCAAACCGATCCTCGCTCATGGACTTTTTCGCTGAGAACGAGCGATGCGTTTCCAGCACTGACCCGTCCTGGAGCACCTTGCGAAAGAAGACGTGATCGGTTGCCCTCACCTCCTCCCAGCGGTCCTTGCGGCAGAACTCCTCGACCTGGGCCCAGGTCGGGGTCCTCACGCCGAGTCGTGCTCCACCAGGGCCGAGTCCTCGTACAACATCTGCAGCTGCCGTTCCTCCGGCGTGACCGCGAACCGAAGCAGCCAGGGAAGATGGGGCGCTCGATCCGTCTCCAGGTAGAAGGCGGCTCGTTCGAGGTATCGCCGAGCATAGGCCCTGATCTCGACCACCAGGTCCTCCATGGCTTCGTCCGGAGTGGCTCCGAAGCCGAGCACGTCGAGCTCAGGAAGCTCGGCGGTAGCCTCACCCTTGCGCACCAGCAGTCGAGGGTGGAAGCGGAAGCTGCTCAGCGACCGAGCCAGGTCGTCCGGGCGGAGCAGGACCATCTCCTCCTTGCCACGATGCCGCCGGACAAGCAGAGGTTGGTGCCCGCGGACCACCCCGCTCATCACGTCCGACAGCCGGGTCTTGGCGTCGGAGAAGTCGACCGAGGGAAGAGTTGAGCTCATTTGGCCAGATTCTAGATCAATTTGGTCAATTTGACCAGAAACCAACCCTGGGGCTGAGCGTGGGCGGTTGGCGTCATTCGGGGATCGAGCTGCGATCGCTTAATCAGAATTTCGCGCCGATTCGCCTTGGGAGCGATGACCAGGTCCGCGTTATCGCAGAGTTCGTGCGGGAACTCTAGCCAATCCGACTAATCGCCGCCTGGACGATGGGCTTCGCCCAGGCCGGGACGGCGGTCAGGGCACAGACCTGTTCCACCCGCCCTCCGGCCACGTGCAGGATGAGATCCGGCCTGATCCGGCTGCGTCTCGGGTCGGCCTCCGGGCTGTTGTCGTAGACCCAGAGGTCCGCCAGCCTGGGCAGCAGCCTGATCAGGTTGAGGTGGCTCGCGTGGTAGCGCGCCCTGATCAGCGACTCCGGGATGTCGTGGCCACCCGCGGCGACGCGGGCGCGGACTCGCCGGATGTGGTGCTCGGGGGTCGCCAGGCAGACATACCAGACGTGAACCTCGCCGCCGCCATCGAGGCAGAGCTCCAGCAAGGATGAGATCGACACGCCGCCAAGCGTGGTTTCAAAGGCGAAGTCCAGGCCCCCCTCGATGGCCTGTTCGAGAAGCCGCCGGCCCTGGCGCCAGGCGAGGCCGTTCGCCTGCTCACCGGTCATCTCGGGATGGCCTTGGAGAATCTTCCGAGCGGCCTCGTCGGGGTTGAAGAAGGTCAGCCGGTGGGTGGCCAGCGCGGCGCCCAGAACGCTGCTCTTGCCGGCGCCGTTCGGTCCCCCCAGGACGTAGATGCGAGGTGCCCGCTGGCCACCACCCCTGTCCGCCGGCGCGGGCGGCCGGTTACGAGGCGACAGCCGCCCCGCCCGCTGCTTCCGGCGTCAATCCGCTGGCGAAGACGTCTCGCATCCTGCGGCGGTGGCCAGGCTCCTGCATCCGCTCCAGCAGCATGTCGAACTCGCGCGTCAGGGTGTCCAGCATCCCCTCACCCTCGACCAGAATCAAAAGCGCGGTCTCCACCTCGACCTGGACCGCATGGGCCACGTCGGCCCCCGCGACCCGCTGGGCGTGCTCGACCAACTCCTCGCCGACCTCGTCGATGCCGCGTCGCCGGTAGCGAAGCGCCTGCTCGAGGACCGTCTGCGGCCGGTAGCGCTTCTCGTTGCCCACCGGCTCGAACGCGAGCTTGCGCTGTGAGAGCGTCGACTTCGGCACATGGAGGATCTCGGCCATCTGCCTCAGGTTCGGATAGGCCATGACGGGACTCGCGACCTGCATGATTCGATACTACAACGATTGGAACGATTTGAACGATACGGACACAGGAAACACGGGGCCCGGCCGCGGAGTAGAGATCGTTGAAGGTTGCCTCGACCTCGGGCACCACCATTGCCACCAGGGCTGACCTCGGCTCATCCCTCACGTTGACCACTTCACACCAGGACACGCTCGCCACGGCCCGAACGCAACCGGGAGGGTGACATGAGCTCCGGCTGCGACGGTCAGGACGGCGAGAGGGAGCGGGGGCAGGCGAGGCGGAAGCCGCAGGACCAGCAGGGACGATCGGGGTGGCCGCCGACACGGAAGTCCGCGGCCAGGATGCCGGCGGCCTCGCGCAGGAGGCGGGCGCGGGCCCCGGCGACGAGGGCCGGCGCGGCGCCGACGTCGACCGCGCGGCCGGCGAGGATGTCCAGGATCACCAGCCGCAGGCGCCCTGCGGGAGGCAGGCCGAGCGCCGAGCCGGCCAGGGCGTAGGCGCGCAGCTGCCAGCGGTCGCGGGCCCGCTGGGCGGCGTGGGGCGAGACGGTCTTGAAGTCCAGGATGGCGGCGCCGCCGTCCAGGGCCACGGCGCGGTCGATGCGCACCGTCAGGTCGAGGTTCAGTCCGGCGCCGTCGATCCGGACCGTCGCGGAGCGTTCGAGGGCCAGCGTGCGGCGCCGCGGCCACGGCCCGCGGGCATAGGCGACGAGATGTGGGGCGATTCGTGCCAGCCCACGTTCGCGGTGGTCCGCGCCGAGGCCGGCGGCCTCGCGCCGGACGGCGGCCAGGAGGGATTCGGAGACCGGGGCGGCGCCGGCGTCGACCTCGCCCTGCCACGTCCGCAGGGCCCGGTGCACCGCCGCGCCGAAGGCCCGGTCGAAGGCCATCGCGGTGAGCGCCGGCGCCCGGCGCCAGTCCGGCGGTGTCTCCGGCTCCCGCTCGCGCAGCACCCGCAGCCAGCGGTAGCGCAGCGGGCAGTCGGCGTAGAGGGCGAGGTCGCTGAACGACGCCCGCAGGGTCCGCCCGGCGCGCTGGCCTATGACGCCACGCTGTCGAGCTGGGCCCCCAGCTGCTCGCGGGGCGCGTAGCCGTAGTTGACCGCGCCGACGCGGCCATCCGCGGCCATCACCACGGTGGTGGGCAGGCTGAGCACCCCGAAGCGGCGGGCCAGCTTCGACTCCCGGGCGGCGTCCAGCTCCACCACGTTGAGGCCGTCGCGCTCGGCGACCAGGCGGTCGAGGGCCGGGCGCTGGCGGTACTTGCAGACGCCGCAGCGCTCGCCGGTGAAGAACAGCACCGTCGGCCGACCCGCCGTCAGGCCGGGGTCGCGGAGCCGGTTGACCCGCCGCGACGCCCGCCAGGCGGCTCCACCCCGGACCAGCGCCCAGAGCAGGAGGAGCCCGCCCATGGCCAGGGCCAGGACGGCCAGCCGCGACCCCAAGCGGTCAGCCCCGGCGCGGGAGGAGATTGAAGCGGTCGAGCTGGTAGTAGACCTGGCAGCCGACGCAGAAGTCGAAGGCGAAGTTGACGAAGGCCAGCACGATGACGATCCAGACCAGCACCCAGCCGGCCGGCGCGGCGCCCGCCACGAAGACCACGGTGGCGGCCATCAGGAAGATGCCGCCGACCATCTGGGCGAACTGGTGCGGGGTGGCGTCCTCCTGCTGCACGTCGGGCTTGACGATCCCCCGCGGCTTGAGCACCCGGAGGTAGAGCTGCTTGAACAGCGCCAGGTTGGGGCTGGCGACGCCGGCCAGCATGACCAGCCCGACGGCGGTCGAGAGCAGCCAGGCGCCCCGGACCCCGAGCACGAAGCCGAGGACGAACCCGATCAGGTTCAGCCCCATGATGAACACCTGCCCCACCTTGAGGACGCTGCGGTCGAAAGCCTGCACGGCCATGCTCTATCCCTCAAATCCCGACTGGATCAGTTGGATTTTAGGCCGGGGCCGTCGCCGAGGGCAAGCGGCGCCTGGACCCTGACCTCCGCCGCCGGCACCAACCGCTCCGCGCGGCTGCCGACCGGGTGGATCCGCACCCCCCGGGCCGCCGGGGTCCCCGGCTCCCAGCCCTCCCGCCACAGCCGCCGCGCCTCGTCCACCTCGGTGACCGACCGGATCGCCGCGCCGTCGGTCATGTCGATCGACTGCCGGGCCGCCGCCGCGTAGCCCAGGCGGACCTCGGTGGCGCTCTCGCGGAAGCAGTGGAGGGCGTCGAACGCCAGTCCCGGGGACAGCACCGGCTCGGCGCCGGTCAGGACGTCCTCCAGGCTGGGCCGCTCGCCGAGGTCGGTGCGGACCTCCTGCCGGCCGCGCAGGGTCTCCAGCCGCTCCCGGCGCCGCAGCTCGGTCCGCAGCGCCTCGGCCTGGGCCTGGAGGGCCTCCAGCTGGCGCCGCAGCGGGGCGGCCCGGGATTCCAGATCGGCGACCTCCGCCGCGATCTCGGCGGAGGGCCGCTCCTGGAGGCTCAGGCGACGCCCGGGCTGAGGCTGGTCGCGGTCGCCCGCCGCTCCGCGGCCAGCGCCCGCCGGTGCAGGATCACGCCGTAGATGATGCTGCCGCTGATGCACAGCGTGCTCGGCAGGAGGTGCAGCGGGGTGATCGTCATGTACTGCCCGATGCGGTTGTCCAGCGCGTAGCCGAGGGCCAGGAACATCCCCGCCCAGGCCGCCGCCGAGACCGCCACCGAGGCCAGGAAGACCGGGTAGCTGACCCCGAAGACCCCGGCGAAGACCGAGATCACCATCCGCATCCCGGGGATGTGGCGGCCGACCACGATCAGCAGCACGCCCCAGCGCTTGAAGCCGCGCTCGGCCCGGGCCAGGCGGTCGGGCCTGACGTGCATGTAGGGCCCGTAGCGCTTGACGAAGGGCTGGCCGAAGCGCCGCGAGAGCCAGAACAGGACGCTGGAGCCGGCCATCGAGCCCAGCACCACGGCCAGGAAGGCGGTCAGCGGGCTGAGCCGGCCGCGCGCCACCAGGTGGCCGGCGAACATGATCACGACGTCGCCCGGCAGCGGCAGCGGCACCCCGATCTCCTCCAGGGCGATCACCGCGAAGGTCGAGAGCGCCTTGTGGGCCAGGATCAGATGGATCAGGCCACGGGTGATCGGCGAAGCCTGCCTCAGGTATTTGCCGACACCCATGCTGGTTTGGAGTGCCGCCCGCATAGCGACGGAAGGCTACACCCGTTGTGGGCCGCCTGAGAACGTCCCTTTACAAGGATGTGTCGGCCCGGCCTCAGCCGACCGGCGAGGCCACCCCGATGACCTTGAGCCGCTTCCGCAGCGAGCCGAGCGCGAAGTCGTTGACGATCGGGCGGGTGTAGCCGAACAGGGTGGGGTCGGAATCCTCCAGCAGGGTGATGCTGAGCGGCAGGGTCTGGGCCAGCTGGTCCTGGATCACGCCGGCCCAGCGGGCATCGTCCCGGACCGCGTCGTGGAGGAACTTGGTGCCGAAGCCGATGTGCCGGGACTCGTCGCGCATGACCGCGGTGAAGCCGGCCCTGAAGGCGGGCAGGATGTCCTCGCGGCGGCAGTAGTCGAGCTGGAAGCGCTGCCCGGCCAGGGCCAGGAAGCCCTCGATGATGATGTGGTAGACGGTCACCCCGCGGACCAGCAGCTCGTAGTTCCCGGGGTCCAGCCGGAGGCCTTCGGCGATCGGCGCCAGGGTCCCGAAGAAGATCTCGTTGTAGGCCCGGTAGACGTTCGACTTCTCGTTGAAGATGCGTTCGTGGAGGGTCTCGCCGGTGGACCCCAGGACCTCGGTGTAGAAGCGGTCGAAGAAGACCACGTGGCGCGCCTCGTCGACCACCTGGGTGGTCAGGAAGAGCTTCTGCTCGGTGTCCGGGGCGGCCAGGATGAAGGGCACCAGGTCGACCGTCACCTGGTGCTCGCCGATCCAGAACGACGCGTAGGTGGCGGCCGACTGGCGCTGCTGGCGGTGGTTCTGCTCGGCCTGCATCCGGGCGTAGTCGAGCCTGTCCTGGCTGAAGTCCAGCTCCTGGGTCTGCCACTGCTGGCGCTCCCAGCGGAGGTAGAGGTCGCGGTAGCTGGGGAGGCGCTCCAGGCCGTCGTCGAGCAGGCTCAGGACGTCGTCGATGTGGGTGTCGCCGAGCTGCTCCAGGCTCGCCTGCTCTACGAACGCGGTGGTGGCCATGAGGTCCTCCTCTGGGGTGGCGGCTCGACCCTCCGGCGGGCCCGCCGAGGGCCCCAACATAGCACCTTTTCTGACGGGATCGTCAGAAATCCGTCTCGCTCAGGACCCTCCGGAGGAGCTTGCCGGACTCGCCCCGGGGAAGGGCGTCGACGGTGCGGGCGCGGCGCGGCACCTTGAAAGCCGGCAGCAGGGCGCGGGCCTGGGCGGTGACCTCCTGTGGGCGGGCGTCGCCGACGATCAGGGCTTCCAGGACCATGCCGTAGACCGGGTCGGGGCGGCCGACCACGGCGACGTCCGCGACACCCGGCAGCGACCTCAGCACCGCCTCGACCTCCTCGGGGTTGACGTTCTCGCCGCCGGTGATGATGGCGTCGTCGACGCGGCCGTGGACGGTGAGGACGCCGGAGGCGTCGAGGCTGCCCAGGTCGCCGGTGCGGAAGGGTGCTCGCGAAGCCGCGCCGGGGGAGGGCTCCAGGCCGGCGGGCGGTGGCGCGCCGAGGTAGCCGGGCGACACCACCGGCCCGCCCACGGCGATCTCTCCGGCTGCACCCGGCTCGGCGAATCGCCGGCCCGCCCGGGCTCCGGCGCCATCGCCGCCGGCCACGATCACGACCCGGGCGTGGGGATGGGCCAGGCCGGCCGCGCCGGCCATCTCAGCCGCCCGGCCGGGCGGCACGGTGGCGACCTGGGAGCAGGTCTCGGTCAGCCCGTAGGTGGGGCAGACCGGCAGGCCGGCGGCGGCCCACTCGCGGACCATCGCGGCCGGCGCCGGCGCGCCACCGAGGAGGATGGCGCGGGTGCGCGCGAGGGCGCCGTGGCCGCCGGCGCGGAGCAGTCGGGTCAGCATCGCCGGGACCAGGGAGACCAGGCGCGGCCGGTGGGTCTCCAACGCCTGGATCACCGCCGCCTCGTCGAACCGGGGCAGGATCACCACGGGCTGGCCGGCGGCGGCGCCGCGGTAGAGGATGGCCAGGCCGCCGACGTGGTGGGTGGAGAGCGTGAGCAGCCAGCGCTCGCCGGGCTGGCTGGCGAGGGCGGCCTGGCAGCCCAGGGCCGAGAAGTGATGGTTGGCCAGGGTCAGCCGCACGCCCTTGGCCGGACCGCTGGTGCCGGAGGTGTAGAGGACGCAGAGGTCCGGGCTCGCGGGGGACGGGTGGGGCGCCGGGTCCGGCCCGAGGCCAGGCCCCAGGTCCGGCCCGAGGCCGGGCACCAGGTGCGGCCCGACGCCGGGACCGGGCGTCAGGTCCGGCCGGAGGTCGGCGCCGGCCGGCGTCGCCGCCGGCCCGGCGCGGTCCGGGCGCAGGCGCTCGAAGCCATCGCCGGCCGCGCCCCCCAGGGTCAGCAGCGGGGCGACGATGCCGGCGAGGGTCGCGGCGGCGCGGAGGTCGGCCGCCCGCTCGGCGCTCGCCAGCAGCGCCGCCGGGCGGCAGTCGGCGAGCATCCGGGCCAGGTCGGGCACCGGCGAGCGGACCGGCAGCGGCGCCAGCGCGGCGCCCGAGGCGGCGCAAGCATGGAGCAGCGCGGCCGTCCGCCAGCCCTGGTCGGCGAGCAGCGCTACCGTCCCGCCGGCGCAACCCAGCGCCGCCAGGCGGCCGGCGTCGGCCTCCGCGGCGTCGTCCAGCTCGGCCCAGGTCAGCCGCCGGCCGGCGGCGGGGTCCACCACCGCCAGGCCGTCGGGGTCGGCACGGGCCCGCGCCGGCAGCGGCGGGAAGACGTCGTCGTACAATTCGATCAGATGATATTAGTGATCGCTCTAGGAGTATTTGCTTGACGGATTGGCGCCGCTCCGGCGACTACCAGGACATCCTCTACGAAACCCTCGAGGAGGGGATCGCCAAGATCACCATCAATCGTCCCGAGGTGCGCAACGCGTTCCGCCCGACCACCCTGTTCGAGCTGGCGGCGGCCTTCAACGTGGCCCGTGACGACCCCGGGATCGGCGTCGTCATCCTGACCGGCGCCGGCGACCAGGCGTTCTGCTCGGGCGGCGACCAGCGCATCCGCGGGAACGACGGCTACGTCGGGCCCGACGGCATCGGGCGGCTCAACGTGCTCGACCTCCAGGTCCAGATCAGGCGGCTGCCCAAGCCGGTGGTCGCGATGGTGGCGGGGTACGCCATCGGCGGCGGCCACGTGCTCCACGTCTGCTGCGACCTGACGGTGGCCGCGGACAACGCCCGCTTCGGCCAGACCGGGCCCAAGGTGGGCAGCTTCGACGGCGGCTACGGCTCCGGGCTGCTGGCCCGCCAGGTGGGCCACAAGCGGGCCAAGGAGATCTGGTTCCTCTGCGAGCAGTACGACGCCCAGACCGCCCTCGACTGGGGGCTGGTCAACCGCGTCGTCCCCCTGCCCGAGCTGGAGACGGCGACGCTGGCGATGTGCCGCAGGATGCTGGAGCACAGCCCGCTCTCGCTGCGCCTGCTCAAGGCCAGCTTCAACGCCGACACCGACGGCCTGGCCGGGGTCCAGCAGCTGGCCGGCGACGCCACCCTGCTCTACTACATGACCGAGGAGGCGCAGGAGGGCCGGGACGCCTACCGGCAGAAGCGCAAGCCCGACTTCTCGCGCTTCCCCAAGCGGCCCTGACCTGATGGCCAGGAGGGTGCGACCCCGGCCGGCGGCCCAACCGCCACCGCCCGCGTCGACCGGGGAGGCGGCGTGACCGGCACCGCGCCGACCCCCCGCACGGTCTGGTGGCACGCCAGCCGCCCGGCGACGCTGGCGGCGTCGGTCTCGCCGGTGCTGGTCGGGGTCTCCATCGCCGTCCACGACGGCCGGGTCAGGACCTGGCCGCTGCTGGCCGCGCTGCTGGTGGCGTTGACGCTCCAGCTCGGCGTCAACTACGCCAACGACTACTCCGACTTCAGGCGCGGCGCCGACACCGAGCGCCGCATCGGACCGATCCGCGCGGCCGCCTCGGGGCTGGTGCCGCCGGGGCAGGTCAGGGCGGCGGCGCTGGCGGCCTTCGGCCTCGCCGGGCTGGTCGGCCTGGCCCTCAGCCTGGCGGTCGACTGGCGCCTGCTGCCGGTCGGGGCGGCCTGCATCGCCGCCGGCTGGCTCTACACCGGCGGGCCCCGGCCCTACGGCTACCTGGGCCTGGGTGAGGCCTTCGTCTTCGTCTTCTTCGGCCTGGTCGCGACCTGCGGGACGGTCTACGTCTCCGAGGGGCGGATCGGCGCGCTGGCG
>DASZGP010000265.1:0-1812 GCA_035938695.1 Candidatus Dormiibacterota bacterium
GTCAGGTCGGCGGGGCGGCCCGGGGCCAGGATCCCGCGCAGCCAGGGCGCGTCGGCGTCGCCCTCGGGGGTGCCGACCACGTGGCGCAGCGCGATCGGCAGGTAGATCGCCCTGCCGTCCCGGCTGACCACGGCGTCCCGGAGCTCGGGGTGGCTGACGTAGTCCTGGTAGAAGTCCACCCGGTCCCGGGCGCGGTCGAGGCGGGCCAGGATGGTGGTGTAGAAGGCGCGGTCGGCATCGGTCAGCCCCCGGGGGTTCTCGAACACCGCGATGGCGAAGCCGTTGCCGGTGCCGCCGAACTTCTGGCCCATGGTCTGGTAGGCCCGCATCACCTCGCTGCTGGGTGGCAGGAAGGAGGTGGCGTCGCGCTTGATGACGTCGTCGAGCTGGGGCACCAGGACGTTGAGCAGGACCGCCGCCAGGACCCAGGCGCCGATCACCGCGTAACGGTGGCGATGCGCGAAGGCGCCGAGGCGGCGGAAGAGCATCCGGCTAGGCCCCGTCCGCGCTGGCCACCGGTCCCGGAGGTACCGAGCCCGGGAGCGGCTCCCCGACGATGTCGGTCAGCGCCTCGGCCGGCAGCGCGGCGCCGGCGACGGCGTAGCTGAGCAGCCCGCTGGAGACCAGGATGAAGCCGAAGGCCCGGTAGAGCGCCAGCTGGTCGCGCTCGGGGTCGACCAGCCCGCGCAGGATGAGCCCGTCGATGGTGGCGCAGATGACGGTGGCGAAGTCCTCGGTCGGCACCGGCAGCTGCGAGGGGAGGGAGGCGCTGAAGTCCCGGACCATCTCGTCGGTGACCGCCGTCAGGTCGGCGAAGAGCCGGCGCAGGTGGCGCGAGAGGGTCTCGTTGGAGAAGCTCAGGGCGACCATCTCGAACATCAGCCGGCTGAACTGGGGCCGGGCCACGCAGCGGTCGCGGACCTTCTGAAGCAGGGCCCAGGCGCGGGTCATGGGGTCGCCCTCGGTGGCCGCGACGTCGCGCCGCATCTCGCCGATCATCTCCTCGCAGAGCGACTGGACCACCGCCGCCAGGAGCTCCTCCTTGGAGGAGAAGTAGTAGTGGATCAGCCCCTGGGCGATGCCCGCCTCCTGCGCGATGTCCTTCATCGAGGTGGCGGCATAGCCCTGGCGCCCCATGACGTTGGCCGTGACGGCGATGATCTGGCGAACCCGGTCGGATGCCGGCGGGGCGGGATGGACCTGGGTTTCCAGCGTCACGTGGTCCTCCTGGGGGGGCTGGTTGAACGATCAACCAAATTGTTTGGTCATTCAATCAAACCGCGTGGTGAGGTGTCAAGCCGCAGAGAGGGAAAGCGGTGGGAGCCGGGTGGGGCGGACGTGGCCGGTCAGGGACCGGCTGGGGTGGCCTCCAGTTCCCGGGCGGCACCGGCCTCCGTCAGGTTGACCCCGATCGAGGCGGCGATCACCAGCAGGAACCCGAACGCCTCCAGCGCTCCGGGGCGCTGGCCCAGGAGGACGAAGCCCATCAGCGCCGCCACCAGCGGCTGGAGGCTGAGCAGCACGCCGTAGACGGTGGCGGAGACCCGGCGCATGGCCAGCAGCTCCAGGCTGTAGGGGACGGCCGAGGAGAACAGTCCGATGGCGGCGCCCAGCCCCAGCACCCGGGGGTCGGCCAGGGCCGTGGGCGAGCGGTAGAGGGCCAGGGGCAGCAGCCAGATCGCGCTCACGGCCATGGCGGCGGCGAGGCCGTCGGCGCGGCGGGGGCCGATCGCCAGCCGCCGGGCCAGCACCAGGTACAGCCCCCAGCAGGTCGCCGCGGCCAGGATGAAGGCCAGCCCGGTGTAGCTCAGG
>DASZGP010000266.1:0-6849 GCA_035938695.1 Candidatus Dormiibacterota bacterium
GCCCGTCGCGGAGCCACTGCAGGGCGGCGCCGGTGACGAACACCGCGCCCTCCAGGGCGTAGGTGGTGGCGCCGCCGAGCCGCCAGGCGACGGTGGTCAGCATCCCCGAGCGGCTGGCCAAGGGCTGGGCGCCGGTGTTGAGCAGGACGAAGGAGCCGGTGCCGTAGGTGCACTTGGCCATGCCCTCGCGGAAGCAGGCCTGGCCGAAGAGCGCCGCCTGCTGGTCGCCCGCCACCCCGCCGATGGGCAGGTCGAGGCCGTGGAAGGCCGCCGGGTCGGTGCGGCCGAGGTCGCCGCTGCTGTCGCGGACCTCGGGGAGGATGGCCGCGGGTACGTCGAACAACGCCAAGAGGTCGGGGTCCCAGCGCTGCCGGTGGATGTCGTAGAGCAGGGTCCGGCTGGCGTTGCCGGGCTCGGTGAGGTGCTCGCGGCCGCCGCTCAGCCGCGCCACCAGCCAGGTGTCGACGGTGCCGAAGGCCAGCTCGCCATCCCGGGCCCGGGCCGCGATCTCGGGCTGCTCGCGCAGCAGCCAGTGCAGCTTGGTGCCGGAGAAATAGGGGTCGAGGAGCAGGCCGGTGCGCTCCCGGACCAGCGGCTCGTGGCCGGCCTCCCGCAACCCGGCACAGATCGCGGCGCTGCGCCGGCACTGCCAGACGATGGCGGGGGCGACCGGCCGGAGCGTGCGGCGGTCCCAGACCACGAAGGTCTCGCGCTGGTTGGTGATGCCGATGGCCGTGGGCCGGACTCCGGCCCCGCCGGATGCGCCACCCAGACCGGCCCCACCGGACGCGCCGGATGCGCCGGATGCGCCGGATGCGCCGGGCGCGGCGGTAGTACCGCCACCCGCCAGCAGCTCGGCCGACGTCTCCAGCACCGTCCGCCAGATCTCCTCG
The DNA here is from genome assembly GCA_035938695.1 of Candidatus Dormiibacterota bacterium. Taxonomy (GTDB): domain Bacteria; phylum Chloroflexota; class Dormibacteria; order DASZGP01; family DASZGP01; genus DASZGP01. The sequence continues at coordinate 894 of DASZGP010000266.1, forward strand.
GCGTCGTGCTCGACCCAGCCGGGGCGCGGGTAGCGCTGGGTGATCTCCCGGTAGGCACGGGCGCGGACGGCGCCGGTCGCGTCGACCAGCAGCGCGGTGGTGCCGGTGGTGCCCTGGTCGAGGGCCAGGATCAGCGGCCCGGCGGCGTCGAGGCGGGCCCCTCCGGCACCATCGGCACGCCCCCGGCCAGCCCTCCCGCTCCCCGTTTCAGGCACGGCCGGCCAGCATCGACGCCGCCGCGGCGAAGTCGGGGCTGGACATGCACTCCAACTGGGCGTCGAGCACGGCGTCCAGGGCAGCCTCGGTCGCCTGGCCGGCGGCGGCGGCGTCGATCAGCTCCCGCGCCTGGCGCACCGCCACCGGCGAGCGGCCCAGGACCTCGCGGGCCAGCGCCTCGGCCACGGCGTCGACCTCGGCCGCCGGGACCACCCGGTCGGCGACGCCCATCCGCAGCGCCTCCTCGGCGGAGACCTCCCGGCCGGTCAGGATGACGTCCTTGGCCCGCGACGGCCCGGCCAGGCGGGTCAGGCGGTGGATGCCACCCAGGTCGGGGACGATTCCGTACCTGATCTCCCAGAGCCCGAGCCGGGCATCGCCGGCCACCACCCGCAGGTCGCAGCCCAGGGCCAGCTGCAGCCCGGCCCCGACCGCCGCGCCCCGGACCGCGCAGACCGAGGGCTTGCCGGTGCGCTCCAGCGCCATGAAGGTGTCCTGCAGCCTCCGCCCCTCGCGCCGGAAACCCTCGCCCCCGCCGCCGCCCAGCGCGGCCAGCGCCGAGAGGTCGATGCCGGCGCAGAAGACGGGCCCCTCGGCGCGCAGCAGAACCACCCTGACCGCGCGGTCGCGGGCCTTCTCGAAGGCCTCGCCGATGGCGGCGAACAGCTCGATGCTGAGCGCGTTCCGCTTCTCGGGACGGTTCAGGGTCAGGGTCAGAAGGCCGTCCCCGTCGAGGTCGGCGCGAACCAGCTCGGTCATCTCAGTCCTCCATGCCGGCGGGCGCCGGTCGGGCCGCCTCGGCGATGGTAGTCCACCCGAAGGTCCGGGATCGCGCCGCCTCCGTGCCGGCGGATGCTACGCCTAGTCCCGATGGGGCGCGGCGCAGGCCGGGTCCCGGGGGAAGGCCACCTCGCGGGTCCGCGACTCCAGGCCGTCGTAGACCAGCAGCCGGCCGCTGAGGGGGCGGCCGATGCCGAGGACCACCTTGAGCGCCTCGGTCGCCTGGATCGCGCCGACCACCCCGGCGACGGAGCCCAGGATGCCGGCCTGGGCGCAGGTGGGGACGGCCTCGGCGTCGGGCGGAGCGCCGAAGAGGCAGCGGTAGCAGGGGCCGCCCGGGACATACGTGGTGAGCTGCCCGCCGAACTCCAGGATCGCGGCGTGGACCATGGGGATTCCGGCGGCGACGCAGGCGTCGTTGAGGGCGAACTTGGTCTCGAAGTTGTCGCTGGCGTCGCAGGCGATGTCGACGCCGGCCAGCGCGCCCGCCAGCCCCGCCGCGTCGAGGTGGCCCAACGTCTCCACCCGCACCGCCGGGTTCAGCGCGCCCACCGCCGCGGCCGCCGAGGCGGCCTTTTCCCGGCCGAGGTCGGATTCGCCGTGCATCACCTGGCGCGAGAGGTTGGAGAGGTCGACGGTGTCGCCGTCGGCCACGCGGAGGCGGCCCAGGCCGGCGGCCGCCAGGTACATCACCACCGGGGAGCCGAGCGCCCCGGCGCCGACGACCAGCGCGGTCGCCGCGCGGAGGCGGGCCTGCCCCGCGGCGCCGACACCGCGCAGGATCAACTGGCGGCTGTAGCGCTCGATGTCGGCTGCCGAGAGCGCCGGCGGCGCCACGGCCGGGCTCATTCCGGGCTCCCGGCCCCCCCGGCCGGCGCCAGGTTGAGCTTGCCCGGGCGGTATCCCTCGGGGTCGACCCGGACCTCGGCGTAGCCGATGCCGCGCAGCCGGGTCACGATCCGGGCCAGCCGGTCCGGCTGCCGCAGCCGCGCCAGGGCCGCCGGCTCCACCTCCACCGAGGCCACCGCGCCGCGGTCGCGCACCCTGACCACGGCGAAGCCCTCAGCGCGCAGCGCGCCTTCGGCGGCCGCCACCCGGGAGAGCGCGGCCAGGGTCACCGGCGTCCCGTAGGGCACCCGGGAGGAAAGGCAGGCGGCGGCCGGCTTGTCCCAGTTGGGCAGGCCCAGCTCGCGGGCCGCCGCGCGGACGTCCGCCTTGCCCATCCCGGCGGCGTCCAGGGGGCTGACCACCCCCTGCTCCACGGCGGCCCGGCGGCCCGGGCGCCAGTCGGCGCGGTCGTCGCGGTTGAAGCCGTCGGCGGCCACCGCCCCGCGCTCGGCGGCGAGCCGGGCGATCAGGCCGTAGACCTCGACCTTGCAGTGGTAGCAGCGGTCGGCGCCGTTGGCCACGTAGCCGGCGCGCTCCATCTCGAAGGTCGGATGGGCCTCGACGGCGATGCCCCGCGCCGCCGCCAGGGCCAGGGCGGCCTCGCGCTCCGCCGCCGGCAGGCTGGGCGAGACGGCCAGGATCCCGGTGCAGCCGGCGCCCAGGACGCGGTGCCCGATCTCCAGCACCAGGCTGCTGTCGACGCCGCCGGAGTAGGCCACCAGCACCCGCCCCGCCTCGCGGAGCAGGTCCCCGGCGCGTTCCACCCGGGCGGCCAGCCGGGGTCCCCGCGACCGGGATCCCCGAGGATCCTGGTCCTCGGCGTGAAAACCCTGATTCGCGGGGTGGAGCCGGTGCTTCACCAGGCCACCACCTTGTCCGACCACTCGATCAGCGCCATCAGGCCATCGTAGTCGAGGCCGTCGCCCAGCTCGACCACCTCCAGGCCGCGCGAGCCAGGAGTGCCGGCACCGGCGGCGGGCTCCGCGGCGCGCGGCGCCACCCCGCCCGACCCGGCGCCGTCCGCGGGACCGCCCCCGCGCAGCAGCACCACCTTGACCTCGGCCGCCGCCGGCTCCGCCCGCGCCGCCTCCCAGGCCAGCTCGTCGCCGGGGTCCCGGATCAGGTGCAGCACCTTCAAGGCCGGATCAGTACAGCGACCAGCTGTCGCCGCCGTTGTGGGACTCGAAGAGCGCCCCGTCCGAGCCGCCGGCGAGGAGGTGGCGGGCGTCGGCGGGGTCGATGCCGACCCCGGTGATGACGTCCGAGGTCTGGCCCGCGCTCCAGTTCTTGCCGCCGTCCTGGGTGATGAAGATGCCCTGGTCGCCGGCCACGAAGACGATGTTGGGGTCGGTGGCGCTGGCGGCCACCGAGTAGACCCGGCCGGTGCCCTGGTAGACGCTGACGAAGTGGGCCCCACGGTCGGTGCTGGCGGCCAGGCCGAGCTGGGGGCTGCCGGCCAGCAGGGTGCCGTCGGCGGTCACCGCCAGGCCGGTGAGGTAGAAGTCGGAGCGGTCGGCGTCGCCGGCGAGGTGGGTCCAGTGGGCCCCGGCGTCGTGGCTGACCAGCATCCCCCGGCCGACGGCGTAGGCGAAGACGGTCCTGGGGTCGGTGGGGTCGACGGCCAGGCCGTGGACGTCGAGCCCGGCCACCTCCGGCGCGACCGCCGTCCAGGTGGCGCCGCGGTCGCGGCTGACCTGGACCCCGAGCAGGTGCCCGGCGGCCAGCATCGCCGTCCCGGACATCGCGACCTGGAGGACGTCGCCCCTGGGCCCGGTCCCGAGCGGGCGGGGCGAGGCGCCGAGCGCGGCCAGGGCCACGCCGGTGTGGGTGCCCACCAGCCAGCCGCCCCCGGGCATCAGGGCGATGGCGTGGACGTGGGTCTTGCTGGGGGTGATCGCCAGCGGCGTGGGCTCGGCCGTGGGGGTGGGGGGCGGCGGCACCACGATCGGGCCGGCGCCGCCGCTGGCCGCCGGGCTGCAGGCCGCCAGGGCGAGCAGCAGGAGCAGCGGAAGGCGTCGATCCCAACGGGCCACGAGGCAAGCCTAATGGCCGCGAGAGAGCCGGGGTGGGCGCCGGCCAGCGGGGTACCGGCGCCCACCTTGCGCGTTATGGTAATTCGTCCGGCCCCGGTTTGGGGGAGATTCCCGGATACGGGTTGACCCCAAAGTTGCGACGGACCCGCCCGGCGGGCAAACATGACTGATGCCGAAGGAGCCGCTGCTCACCGTCGTGGTGCCCACCCGCAACGAGGCGGGCAACGTCGAGCCCCTCCTGGAGCGGCTCGGCGGGGTGCTCCGGGGGCTGCCCTTCGAGGTCGTCTTCGTCGACGACAGCACCGATACAACCCCCGAGGTGCTGGCCGCGCTGGCCGCCGCGCCGCGCCGGGACGTCTGGGTCCGCGCCATCCACCGCCCGCCCGAGCGCCGCACCGGGCTGGGCTCGGCGGTGGTCGAGGGGCTGCGCGAGGCGCGGGGCGCGGTGGTCGCGGTGATGGACGCCGACCTGCAGCACCCGCCCGAGGTGCTCCGCCCCCTGCTGGCGGCGATCCAGGAGCGCGACCTCGACGTCGCGGTGGCCTCCCGGTACATGGCCGGCGGCAGCGCGGCGGGGCTCAGCGGGCCGGCCCGCCGGTTGGTCTCCAGGGGCAGCAAGCTGCTGGCCCAGATGCTCTTCCGGGAGGCGCGCAAGACCTCCGACCCGCTCTCCGGCTACTTCCTGGCCCGCCGCGACGCGATCGAGGGCACGGTCTTCCGGCCGATCGGCTTCAAGATCCTGCTCGAGGTGCTGGTCTGCGTGCCCGAGGCCCGGGTGGGCGACGTGCCGCTGGCCTTCGAGGCCCGCCACGCCGGCGTCAGCAACGCCTCGATGGCCCAGGGGATCGCCTACCTGCGCCACGTCAGGTCGCTCTTCGTCCAGGTGCCGGGATCGGCGCGGATCTGGAAGTACGGCCTGGTCGGCGGCGTCGGGCTGGCGCTCTACCTGGCCCTGCTGGCGCTGGGGCGGGCGCTGGGGTTCGGCCCCTTCCTGAGCTGGGCGGTGGCCTTCGGCCTCAGCCTGGCCCTCAACTGGCAGCTCAACCGGCTCTTCACCTTCCGCGACGTGGCCTCGCCCTTCAGCCCCGGCCGCAGCCGCCCGGTCTACCTGCCGGTGGCGCTGCTCGGGGGCCTGCCCAACCTGATCGTCTTCACCCTCCTGCTCGACCGGCTGGGGGTGATCGGGGCCGGGGTCTGCGGCGCGGCCGCGGCGATGCTGCTCAACTACGCCGTCCACCGCCGCCTGCTGCGCCGGCCCCCGCTCCGCCCCGCCGAGAGCCCGGAGGCCGAGCAGGCCCTGGTGGCCCGGATCGCCAAGCTGGTCGACGGCCGGGTCAGCCTGGTCCCCGCCGAGGCCGACGAGGGCAACCTGGCCGAGCACCTCGGCGGCCAGGTCGACCCCCCGCTGGAGCTGCTCCGGGCCTCGGATCGGCGCCAGCCGCTGCTGGTGGCGCGGGCCCCCTCGACCGCGCTCCAGGCCCGCCACGACGTCGGGCTCTCGGCCTGGATGGGGGTGCCGGTCCTGGAGGGGCGCCGTTTCGTCGGCACCCTGGTGGTCCACCGCCAGGGCGCGCCCTACGGCGTCGAGGAGCTGGAGACGGTGATGGCCGCGCTGCGCTCGACCGCCCGGCGCGACGCCTCCGACCTCAGCGCTCTGCTGCTCAACCCCTCCGAGCTTGGCTGATCCCGGCGGCGCGGGGGTGGCGACCCCCGACCTGGCGTTCCTCAAGGAGGCCGGCGAGCGCTGGGCTCAGCAGCAGCCGCCGGAGCCCGCCGACTGGCGCATCGAGCCGGCCGTCGAGGTCTACGAGGAGGACGAGGACACCGGCGGCGGCGCCGGGGTGATGCGGGTCTCGCGGGCCCAGGAGGCGGGGCTGGAGCGCCAGGGCCAGGGCTACCTGCGGGCCACCGCCCGGGCCGAGCGCCCCGACGACGGCCTGGGCCGGCTGGTCGCCGACATCCGCGGCTTCCTGCTGGGGGCGCCGCTGGCCAGCGCCCGGCTGACCCACGAGCGCCTGACCAAGGTCAAGGCGCTGGCG
>DASZGP010000267.1:0-14162 GCA_035938695.1 Candidatus Dormiibacterota bacterium
CTCGCCGACCGACCTCGACCAGTTCAACGCGATCTTCGACGAGCCGACCCGGGCCAAGATCAAGGAGGCCACCCTGCAGGGCCAGATCGCGCTCGGCGCCCGGGCCCAGGTGCTCAACCGCGACCTCGCCCAGCTGCGCAACCTGGCGGTGGCCGCCGAGCCCCTGACCGGCGCCCTCGACGACCACCAGGTGGCCCTCGACCGGGCCACGGTGGCCTTCGACACCCTGACCCAGAAGGTGGCCCGGGAGAACGCCTCGCTGGGCGCCCTGGTCCAGCACGGCAGCTCGGTGCTCTCGGCGGTGCAGCAGCGCGACCTCCAGCTGGCCGGGCTGCTGGCCCACGGCGACGCCTCGCTGACCAACCTGGACCAGGTGGTGGCCGGCAACGAGACCAGCCTGGCCGGGTTCTTCGCCCGCCAGCCCCAGGCGCTGCGGGACATGAACTACAACGCGGTCTCGGCCACCCCCGACATCCAGAACGCCACCCCGATCCTGCCCGACCTCTTCACCCTGCTGTACTACATGGCCGACGCCAACGTCACCCGCAGCGGCGCCGGCAACCCGGCCGACCCCAGTTCCGGCAGCCTCTGGCTGCTCCGCGTCCTGGCCACCCCCTGCGCCCAGGTCATTCCCCAGAACGCCAAATGCTGAAGGACATGCTCCGCTACAAGCCGGACGCCCGCCAGGTCGGCGGCGTGGTTCTGGCCCTCTTCCTGCTCCTGCTGGGCGTGGCCTACATGATCAACCGCAGCTACACCCTGACCTTCTGGGACCGGGGCTACGAGCTGAAGGCCGACTTCAGCGACGCCGACGGCATCGCCAACGCCTCAGACGTGCGCATCGCCGGGGTCTACGTCGGCCAGGTCACCGGGGTGGCGCCCAAGGCCGGTGGGCTGGCCGAGGTCACCTTCAGGGTCGACGCCGCCCACGCCCCGCTGCACGCCGGCACCCGGGTCGACCTCCGCCTCCAGACCCTGCTGGGGCAGAAGTTCCTCGACATCCAGCCCGGACCGGCGAGCGCGCCCCAGATCGCGTCCGACACCACCATCCCCAGCACCGCGACCCAGAGCCCGGTCGACTTCGACCAGCTCCTGAGCGCCTTCGACAAGCCGACCCGCGACGCCGTCGCCACCCTGATCCAGGAGCTGGGCACGGCCACCAACGGGCGCGGCCAGGACGTCAACGTCCTGCTCACCGACCTCAACAACCTCTCGACCAACTCCACCCCCGACCTCCAGACCTTCTCCGACCGGGGCCAGAACCTCGACACCATCCTCGGCAACCTGGCCAACGTGGGCGACAACCTGGCCACCAACCGCCAGCACCTGGCCAACGTCCAGACCCAGCTCAACCAGGTCCTGGGCACGCTCTCGACCAACGACGCCGGCTTCCGCAGGTTCATCGAGCAGGGCGACGCCTCGCTGGGCCACGGGCTGGCCCAGTACGGCGGCGAGAGCCGGAACATCCAGGCCAGCCTCAACGCCCTGCGGCCGGTCTTCGACCAGCTCGACCCGCTCCTGGTCCAGGTCGACACCGACCAGGCGCTGCTCGACCCGATCACCAAGATCCAGCGCTCGCTGACGCCGTACATCGCCAGCTCGGTCGGGGGCTACAACGCCAACCCCAACTGCCCGACCTCCTCCTCGCCGGGCTGCGGTGGCTTCTACCTGCGCCAGTTCGTGGTCTTCGGCGAGGCGCCGGCCAACACCGAGGTCCAGGCGGCCAACCCCGCCACCGCGCGGTCCCCGCTGGGCGGTGCGGGCTCGGGCCTCCCGGCGGTGCCCGGCCTGCCCCAGCTGATCCCCGGCCTGACCCCGCCGAGCGGCGGCTCGGGGCTGCCCTTCGGGCTGCCCGGGATCGGCGCCCCGAGCGCCAACCCGCTGAGCGCCGGCTACATGTCCGACTCGGAGCGCAACGCCGTCTCGGCGGAGCTGCTCGCCTACCTGCTGGGGAGCTGAGGGCGATGCCCCGGGAGCGCTCGCTGGTCAACCCCGCCGTCGTCGGGATCGTCGCCGCGGCGATCATGCTGGTGCTGCTGGTGGTGGCCTTCGCCAACCTCAACCCCTTCGCCCACACCATCACCATCCACGCCCAGGTGGCCTCGGGCGACACCCTGGCGCCGGGCGCCGACGTGGAGGTCGCGGGGGTCAAGATCGGCAGCGTCAAGAGCATCGAGAAGGGCAGCCCGGGGGCGCTCCTGACGATGACCGTCGACACCGCCAGCGCCCCGGTCTTCAAGGACGCCAGCGCCAGCGTCCGCCCCCACGGCGTCTTCGGGCCCAAGTTCCTGGAGATCACCCCGGGCACCTCCGGCGCCGGCGCGGTGGCCGACGGCTACACCATCCCGATCGACCGCACCACCGTCAGCGTGGACTTCGACCAGGTCCTCAACGAGCTCAACACCGACACCCGCAAGTCGCTCCAGACCGCCTTCTACGAGCTCGGGGTGGCCTCCACCGGGCGTGGCCAGGACTTCGGCCAGACCCTCGACAACCTCCAGGTGGTGACCGTCGACCTGGTGCCACCGCTGAACGCGGTTGGCAACCGCCAGACCGAGCTGGGACGCTTCCTGGAGAACAACGCCACGGTCCAGGAGACCTTCGCCGCCTCGCCCCTGGACAGCATCATCCACGAGAACGCCACCGTGTTCACCCAGCTCGACCGCAACCGCACCCAGGTGGCCGACCTGGTGACCCACGGCAACAACGTCCTCGGCGACCTCGACACCCTGACCACCGGCAACGTCGACCCGCTGCGCGCCACCGTCGCCAAGCTGCCCAACCTGGTCGACAACCTGGACCAGTTCAACAACCTGCTGGGCTACGGGGCCAACTGGCTGGCCCCGGTCCTGACCCCCAGCTACGGCCAGGCCCAGAGCGACGTCGGCCTGGCGATCGCGCGCACCAAGGACGCCTTCGGCCAGTGCGACGTCAGCAACCAGCCGGGCTACGACACCCTCCACGCCACCGCGATCCAGATCGTGCCCTGCCTCGGCGCCGACGGCAGGCCCTACGTCGACGCCAACGGCCACGTGGCCCATCACCACGTCAACGTCCTCCTCGGCACCCACACCGGCACCCCGCAGGGCGACCAGGAGACCGGCACCCACTGCTCGCCCGACCTCCGCAACCCGGCCAGCCACACCGCCTACACCTGCATCGCCGACAGCCAGAGCGTGGTCCCGGTGCCGCCGCTGCCACCGGACGGCATCGGCTTCGGGCCCTCGACCGCGGCGGCGGCCTCGGCGACGGGCGGGCTGCTCACCGGCCTCAGCCCCAACGACGCCCTGACCCCGCAGCCGCCGGTGACCCTGCTCGAAGTCCTGCTCGGCTTCTAGACTCGCCCGGGCGACTCAGCTTCATCCCCTAGAGTCATCGCGATGAGCGGCATCCGGGCGCGCCTGACCCTGGCGGCGATCGCCGTGGCCGGCGCCGTGGTGGTGGTCCTGGTCGGGCTCCACCCGCAGTACGACACCAGCGCCGACAACCTGGTCGACCCCAGCTCGGCGGCCTTCCAGCACGAAGCGGCCTTCGAGGACAGCTTCGGCGCCGACCCCATCGTGGTCCTGCTCTCGGGCAACATCCCCCAGCTCTTCCAGGGCCAGGGGCTGGGGGCCATGGTCAACCTCGAGAACACCCTGGTCTCGCCCAACAACCAGGCCCGCGGGGTCAAGACCCTCTACGGCCCGGCGTCGGTGGCCGAGGCCGCCGGTCTGGCCGCCGAGGGCTCCTTCCTGGCCCGCATCCAGCAGGTCCAGGGCCCGGCCTCGGCCAAGGCCGTGGCCGACGCCAAGGCGGCGGGGAAGAGCGACGCCGACGCCCAGGCCGCGGGCCAGGCGGCGGCCCAGGCGGCCGCCCAGGCCGAGTTCCAGAACGCCATCAAGGACTACCCCGAGCTGGCCACCATCGGCCTGCCCGCGCCGACCAACGCCAAGTGGGTCAGCGCCATCTTCCTGTCCGGCGGGCAGCCCAAGCCGAAATTCGCGGCGATCGTGCCCGACGCCGGCCACGCCCTGATCACCGCCCGCCTCCGCACCGATACCAGCGAGCAGGGCATCCAGGCCATCCACCGCTCGATCCTCGACGCCGCCCAGGCCCAGCCGATCTCCGGGGTCACCGTGACGGTGAGCGGCGCGCCGATCCTCCAGGTGGCCGTGGAGCACGCGCTGCGGCTGGCGCTGGCGGTGGGCATGGGGGTCGGGGCGCTGAGCATCGCGATCCTGCTCCTGCTGGCGGTCCGCGGCGTGTCCTGGTGGCGGCGGCTCCTGCCCCTGGCCGGCGGGGCGACGGCGGTGGCCCTGCTGGCCGGCGCGCTGTGGGCCATCGGGACCCTGGCGGTGCGCGGGCGGCTGACCCCGGGGCTGGAGCAGCCGCTGGTCCAGTCGGCGCTGGCGACCCTGTCCCTGGCGCTCAACCCGGCCACCCTGGCGGCCTTCCCGATCGCCCTCGGCCTGGGGGTGGACTACGGCGTGCAGTTCCTCGTCCGCTACCGGCAGGCGCTGTCCTCCCACGGATCGGGATCCGTGGGCGCCCCGACGACGGCTTCCAGCCATCACCACGCCCTGGCGGCGGCGCGCCGGGGCGCGGGACGGGCCACCAAGATCGCCGCGGCCTGCACCGTCGGCGGGCTGCTGGCGCTGCTGACCTCCTCGATCCCGATGGTGCGCCAGTTCGGCCTGGGGATGGCGCTGGGGACGGCGATCGCCTGGGGCTGCGCCCGCCTGGTGGTGCTGCTGGCGCTGGCGGCCTGGCCGGCCCGGGCCAGGGCGGCGGCGCCGGCGGTGGACGATGGCGAGGTGGCGCTCTTCGGCCTCGGCCCGGCGCGCGGGGATGACGAGGAGGGGGCGCTGGCCGGCCTGGGGGCAGTGGCAACCGGCGCCGGCGGCGGGGTGGGGGAGCGGCTGCTGCGCTTGAGCCGGCGCCAGGGCCGGGCGATCCTGCTCGGCGCCGGCGGCCTGGCGGCGATCGGCTGGGTGGCGTTCCCCTTCAGCACCTACCAGACCGACCCCGAGCGGCTGCTCAGCCGCGACCTGCCGGCGATCCGGGACCTGAACCGGATCAGGCAGGCCACGGGGACCAGCGGCGAGCTGGACTTCGTCCTCACCGGCAAGGACGTCACCACCCCCGACGCCCTGACCTGGCAGCGCGACCTCACCGCCGCCGTCCAGCGCGACAGCGAGGGCCGGCTGCGCCCGCTCGGCAGCCTCTCCGACCTCTTCACCACCATCAACGGCGGCCAGCCCCCGACCACCGACCGGGTCAAGGCCTTCACGCAGCTCATCCCCGCCTACTTCACCAGCGCCCTGGTGACCGGCGACCACACCCTGGCCCGGATCCCCTTCGGGATCGACCTGGAGCCGGTCGACCAGCTCCAGCGCGACCTCGACCGGATCCAGGCCGACGTCGAGGCGCCGCCCGGCTACACCTACTACCCGGCCGGGATCACCTACCTGGAGGTGGCCGGCCTGGCCCAGCTGCAGTCGGGCCAGGTGGTCCTCAACCTGCTCGGGGCGGCGCTGGTGCTGGCCGTCCTGCTGCTGGTCTACCGCCGCCGGCGGCTGGCGCTGCTGGCCTGGGCCCCGACGCTGCTGGTGGCGGGCTGGTCGACGGCCGTGCTGACCGCGCTGCGGGTCCCGCTGAACCCCATGACCGCCGTCCTGGGGGCGCTGGTGGTGGCCTTCGGCACGGAGTTCGCGGTGCTCTGGCTGGAGCGCTACCGCGAGGCGCTGGCGGCGGGCGCGGAGTCCGACGAGGTCGCCGCCGAGACGGCCTCGGTGGGCGCCGGCCCGGGCATCCTGGTCTCCGGCGGGGCGCTGACCCTGGGCTTCCTGGCGCTCTGCGCCGGCGGCCTGCCGGGGGTCGGCGGCCTGGGCTTCGACCTGCCGATGGTCCGCGAGTTCGGCCTGGTGGCCGCCCTGGACATCGCCCTGGCGGTGCTGGCCGCGCTGGTGGTGCTGCCCGCGCTGGTGCGCCGCTTCGGCCTGGCGCGACCGGCTGACGAGCCGGAGCCGGAATCCCTGGGCGGCCGGCCGGTTGAACCGGCCTCGAGCGCCGGGTGAGGCGTCCGCCGCCCACCGCGCTCCTGGCGGCGGCGATCCTGCCGGCCCTCACCGCGTCGCTCGCCGCGCCCGCGCCCGCCGCGGCCCAGGTCTCGTCCACGCCGACGGTGCGGCCCTGCCTGCGGACGCTCGAGTTCGCCGGGCTGCTCTTCCTGGACACCGACCGCGTGGTTCCCGCCGGCGAGGTCGGGTCGGTCGCCGGGGTCACCGACCCCGACCCGGCCCGGTGCGGGCTCGGCGCCGGCCTGACCGTGCTCCACCACGCCGGCCGCCTGAGCACCCAGGAGCTGGTCTACGACCTGCCGGACGGGACCCACGAGCTGTTCCAGTCGGCCGGCGCCGCCGGCTTCCCCGGCCAGGACCTGCTGCGGGTCCTGGTCGTCCTGCTGGTGGTCTTCGTGCTGGGCTTCGCCGCGCTGCCGGCGCTGCTCGCCCACCTGCGCCAGCCTCCGATCGCCCGGGGCGACGGCGGCGGCGAGGTGGGGGAGACCGGCGCGGACGGCGAGCGGGAGCCCGGGCAGGCCGAGGTGGCCAGTCCCTAAGATCAACTGGTGCTGGAGTCGCAGGTCCAGGTGCTGGCGATCGGGATGTCCGAGCCGGCGGGCGCGTCGGGGGTGGAGGCCGACCTCGTGGCGATCGCCGCGGCCGGGGGGCGGGGGACGGCGGTGGTGACCGCGATGGCGGTGGAGGCCGGCGGCGCCTCGCGGCTGATCACCCCCATCGGTGGCAAGGACCTGCGCGCCCTGATGCGCGGCGCGGAGGCCCGCGAGCTGGCGGCGATCAAGCTCGGGATGCTGCCCTCCGACCACCTGGTCAGCGCCGCGGCCGACGAGCTGCGCGACGGCGCCCGCCCGCTGGTGGTGGCCGACCCGGTGCTCGGCGCACCCGGGTTCCGCGCCGGTGAACGCCTGCTCCAGGCCTACTGCAACGAGCTCCTGCCCCTGGTCGACGCCGTCACCGCCGACCTCCAGGAGGCCACCGCGCTGGTCGGCGAACCGCTCGACCGCCACGGCCTGATCCGGGCCCTGGTCGAGATGGGCGCCCGCTGGGTGGTGCTCAAGGGGGAGGCCCAGGCGGGTGGCGAGATCGAGGACCTGATCTCCGACGGGCAGCGTTGGTTCCAGGTCCGGTCGGAGCCGGCCGAGGTCCCCCTGGAGGGCGCCGACGCGGCCTTCGCCTCGACCCTCGCGGTCCTGATGGCCCGCGGCGAGAGCGTGGCCCAGGCGGCCGGGCAGGCCCGGCATCGGCTCCTGGAACGGGCCCGCCGCGCCGCCCCCGCCGGGGCGCGGCCGTGACCGGCAGGCGCACCCCGATCACCACCCGCCGCGGCGACGGCGGCTATACCAGCCTCTGGGGCGGCGACGAGGTGCCCAAGTACGACCTCCGCCCCGAGGCCTACGGGACCGTCGACGAGGCCTGCGCGGTCCTCAGCCAGGCCCGCACCCGCACCGCCCACGAGGAGATCAGGCGCCACCTGCTGCGCCTCCACAACGACCTCTTCCGCCTGATGTCGGAGCTGGCCGCGGGCGCGGCCCACGCCGGCGAGGTGGCGATCGATACCGGGCTGGTGGCGGACATCGAGTCCCGCATCGGCGCCGTCCGCGAGCGCTGCGACCTGCCCGAGTTCTTCACCATCCCGGCGACCGAGACCGCCGCCACCCTGGACCTGGCGCGAACCGTCATCCGCCGCGCCGAGCGGGTGGTGGCGCGGCTGCTGCACGAGGGCGTCATCACCAATCCCGAGACCCTGCGCTTCCTCAACCGCGCCAGCGACCTGGCCTTCCTGCTGGCCCGCTACGAGGAGAAGCTCGACGGCGTGCCCTACCAGACGATCAGCGCCAGGGACCTGGAGTGAGCTTCGACCTGGTCGTCGCCGGCGGCTCCTTCGCCGGCCTGGTCCTGGCCACCAGCGCCAGGGGCCGGGTCGCGCTGATCGAGAAGGGGGAGGTGGGGGAGGGCCAGACCTCGGCCTGCGCCACCACCCTGGACGCCATCGAGAAGCTGGGCCTGGAGGCGGCGACCGAGGCGGTCCACGACACCGCGGTGTTCCACCACCGGCGGGGCGCCGTCCGCTTCCGGCTGCCCTACCGCCTCTGCACCTTCGACTACCGGACCTTCTGCCGCCTCCTGCTGGAGCGCTTCGACGGCGAGCTGATCGGGGCCGCCGCGACCGGGGTGCGAGCGCCCGCCAGCGGCCGCGCCGTCGTTTGCACCACGCGGGGCGACGTCGAGGCCGGCGCGGTGGTCGACGCCACCGGCTGGCGGGCGGTGCTGGCGTGCTCCGCCGACCCCTGGTTCCCGGCCACCGCGGCGCGCTCTTACGGGCTGGAGCAGGCGGCCTACCCTGGCGACCCGGCCCCGCCGACGGCGCCTGGCCCGCGCGAGCACCACACCGGGCCCGATGCGTCCGGCTTCAGGGACAACGTGCAGGAGTCAGGGGTCACCGGCCGGGGAGAAGGTGGCCTGCGATTTCATTTCTCGCCACACGTCCACGGCGCCGGTTACGGCTGGGCGTTTCCCGCCGGGCCGGTCACCCGGGCCGGACTCCTGTCCTACCTCGCGGCGGACGGCGTCCGCGACGCGACGGTCAGGTTCCTGGCGGCGGAGCAGATCGCCGGCACAGGATGGCACGGCGGCTACCTGCCCGCGGGCCTCCGCCCGCCCCTCGCCGGACCGGTCTTCACCCTGGGCGACGCCGCCGGCCACTGCCTGCCGCTGACCGCCGAGGGCATCCGCCCCGCGATCTACTTCGCCCAGCGCCTGGCCGCGCTCCTGGACCGCGAGCGCGAGGGCGCCACCCGAGCGGACACCCGCGCCGCCTGGCGCGCCCTCCATGCCGGCCACCGTCGCGGCTACGCCGTCCTCCACGCCCTCCAGGGCGGCCTGCGCGGCTGGCCCGACCCTCCGCTAGGCGCGCTGTTCCGCTGGTACGCCAAGGAGGGCGGTCTCTACCGCTGGGTCGGCCGGTCCTACTGGCGCCTGTCCGCGCCAATCATCCCGGCGCCCTTCGGAGCCCACCTCGCGGAGGCCTCGGCCTGAAAGTCACGGTCCTGCTCTTCGCCCGCCCCCGCGAGATCGCCGGCGCCGGCCGCTTCGACCTCGACCTGGCCGAGGGCGCGACCGCCGCCGAGGCCTTCGCCGCGCTGTCCGACGCCCACCCCGGCCTGCGACCGGCCCGCGACCGCCTCCGCTGCGCGATCGACCAGGAGTACTCCGAATGGTCCGCCCCCCTCCACGACGGCGCCGAGCTGGCCATCATCCCCCCCACGGCGGGCGGCTGACGCCATGGCCCACCTGACCCGCGACCCGATCGACGTCCCCACACTGCTCGCCGGTGTGGCCTCCGGCGGCGACGGCGGCTACGCCGCCTACGTCGGCGTCGTCCGCGACAACCAGGACGGCCGGGCCGTCCTCTGGCTGGAATACGAAGCCCACGAGCCGATGGCCGAGCGCCAGATCGAAGCCCTGATCGCCCGGGCCCAATCCCGCTGGCCGCTCGGCGAGGTCCGCATCCTCCACCGCCTCGGCCGCCTGGCGATCGGCGAGCCCGCGGTCGCCATCGCCGTCGCCGCCCCCCACCGCGACGCCGCCCTGGAGGCCTGCCGCTGGCTGATCGACACCCTCAAGTCCGAAGTCCCGATCTTCAAGAAGGAACGCCACGCCGACGGCGAGACCTGGGTCGGCGACGCGCCGCCCCGCTAGAATTCCCCCCGCGAGCGGGAGTAGCTCAGTTGGTAGAGCGCTAGCCTTCCAAGCTGGATGTCGCGAGTTCGAGTCTCGTCTCCCGCTCACCTGGACAACCGAGATTCCTGGCCTGATCGGCCTGGGTGCATTGCGCCGTCGGGACACAGCCATTCGAGGGCGGCGGGCGCCCGGCTCAACTCTGCCGCCAAGGGAAGACCCTGCTCCACCCCGCCATACTCTGGATCGTGGCTCAGTAGTCAGGGGGATTCAAACAGGGAACGAGATAGCTCTGATTGCCGGATGATCGACAGAAGCGTCCCCGTCCGCAGTTCAGAATGATCGGGCACCGGGACAGTTCTGGTGGACTCGCCTGTGCGGCGCTGCATCACGACATGGCTTCCGCGTCGCCGGACTTCGACAAAGCCGTGCTCGGCCAGAATACGGCAAGCTTCCTTACCGGAGAGGCGGCGAAGCCTACCCAACCTGAAGGTCGAGGTGAGTCACGTATACCTCGCGATGGAGCCGCTCAACTACCTCAGCGGGGCTAGCGGTCTCGAAGAAGAGGACCAGCGCTTCTCGGAGGTTGCTGCTGGCCTCCTCGACCGACTCTCCCTGGCTGGCGATGTCTAGCTCTGGGCAAAGCGAGACGAAGCCATCGCCTTCGCGCTCGATCAGGGCGGTGAGGTGCTCGGTGCGTTGCATGCCTCCCATTATCGGCCCGGTCTCTGAAGGCTCGGCCGGCGCCGGCGTCGGCGGCCTTCGATCAGGCCTCAGCGTCACGTACCAGGCGGTAGGCGACCTGAACTCGGAATCCAGGCGTGGTGGTTCCGGGCTCGACCCTCGTCTCCCGCTCCAGTTCGACCCATTACAGGCTTTGTTCGAGATGAGGCGAGCCGAGGCACGGGCCAAAGTTGCTCACCACGGATGCCCGGCTGGCTACGGCAGCGGGCGTCGAGCCGATCAGGGTCTGACAGCAATTCCGCCAAGCCCTCGAAGGCGCTCGTGGCCTGTTAGACTCCCGCGGAAGCCACCGGAGGGCACCGGCGACGGGTTCGGTGGGCAGGCTGATGGGCGCTTTTTCGCCTGCGGGAAGCGAGGATAGCAGATGCGCGATTTGGGTTTGATCGGGCGGCGGTTTCGCCGTGGCCTGCTGCTGGTGCCGCTGGCGGCCACCGTCGGGCTGGTGGCTCCGGGACAAGCCGTCGCGGCCACGACCTCGATCACCTTCGACGCACCCGTCAAGCTGACCTCCGTTGACGCCAACTTCGGCGGCTACGAGCCGGGGCTGGTGGTCGACCGGTTCGGCAACATCGTGGTCACCGCCCACAAGCAGAACCACGGCGACGCGATCTCGCCCGACAGCGGGACGCTGCCGGTCCGGGCCCAGTCGTGGCTCTGGATGAGCAGCGACGGGGGCAAGACCTTCCCCGACATTCCCGGGCTGAGCGCGCTCAACGCCGACCGCGCCGACTTCGGGGACGAGGGCGACGTGGTCATGGACGACACCGGCCACATCTACTTCGTCGACACCAAGGTGGCGGACATCTCCTTCACCCGCTGGAAGGCCACCGGCCTGGGCGCCGTGACCGAGGAGTACACGACGCCGGCGCTGGGCTCCGCCAGCCCGGTCGACGACCGGCCTTGGGTCATCGCCCACGGCGACGGCGTGGTCCAGTACCTGGCCAACGAGGGCGACAAGCTGACCTACGGCCCCGGCCGGTACACCTCCTACATGTCCTACGACGGCGGCGCGACGTTCGACCACCTCGGCGTGAACCTGCCGGACTCGGGCTGGTGCCGGCCGGTGGCGAGCCACCACGCCGCCTCCAAGCAGATCGTGGTCTTCTGCACCAACGACGGCGGCGCCAACGACCAGACCACCAATCCCTGCACCCCGGGATACATGGACGGAACGCTCTGGGCCTACGTCTCGACCGACGACGGCGCGACCTTCACCCGCCACCAGGCTGGCACCTACAACGCCTGCAACCCGGTCGACTCCTGGCCGTCGGTGGCAGAGGACGCGGCCGGCAACCTCTACGCCCTCTACCTCGACGCGACGACCACCGGGGGCCCCGGGCCGACCGGCTCGCTGCCCGGGGTGGGCGACCCCCTCAGCTCCGTCAAGGCCGGCACCTACCACCTCAACCTCTACCGCTCGACCGACCACGGCACGACCTGGACAAAGCGGGAGGTCACCCCGGAGGCCGGGCTCTACCACTACGCCGCGCTGGACGTGGCCCCCGACGGCACCGTCGGCATCGTCTACTACCACGCCAAGGACGCCAACAGCGACTGGTTCGTCTACAGCGGGGTGGCGCCCAGATTCAGCGGGCACTTCCAGACCGCCCAGATCGCGCCCGACACGGTGGGCACTGCCCTGTTCGGCCCGCTGGGCGACTTCTTCGAGTGCATGTTCGGCCCCGACGGCAAGATCAACGTGGTCTGGACCTCGCTCAGCACGATCGGGGGGTCGGCCTCGACCTACGGTCTCAACTCGGACATCTACTACGCCCACACCGCCGTGCCCGTGACCCAGCCGGTCACCACCGTCTCGACCTCGGCCAGCCCCCACCCCAGCCCCTCGCCGGCCCTGGTCAACACCGGCACGGCGCCGCCCGGCTCCTCGGGCGCGCTGCTGGTGGGCGACGCGGTCGGGTTGGCCGCAATCCTCGGGCTGGCGCTACCGCTCAGCCGCCGCTGGCGCCGGAGGCGCGGAGCGCAGCCCTAGTCGGGGTCGCGGCGTCCCCGCCGGACCGGTTGCAAGGCACGGTGGGGAAGGCATATAACGAGGGCCTCCACTTCACCCAAGGAGGACCCCGATGCTCGAAGGCGCCACCGTGCACACCACCCTGCCGGCCATCGACATGGACCGCGCCAAGGCCTTCTACCGCGACCAGGTCGGGGCCACCGCCGGCGACGAGAAAGAGGGCGGGGCCTTCTTCGCCCTCGGCGAGACCAGGTTCACCCTCTACCCGACACCCAACCCCACCCGCGGCGGCCACACCCAGATGGGCATCCTGGTCAAGGACGTGGGGGCGGCGGTCGAGGAGCTCAAGGGGCGTGGCGTGACCTTCGAGGAGTACGACTTCCCCGGGCTCAAGACCGTCGACGGCATCGCCTCCATAGGCGGCGGCCGGGCCGCCTGGTTCAAGGACACCGAGGGCAACACCATCGGCGTGGTCGAGTTCAACTGACCGCGGCCCAGCCGGCGCCGCGCCCGCCCGTGGTGAGCCGGACGACCCCGCACCTCTGCCGCTTCGTCCCGCCCTTCGTCCTGGAGCGGATCGCGCTGGAGGGCACCCGCGAGCAGCGGGAGTGGGCCATCCGCACCCTGGCGATCGACCACTCGATCCGCGCCGTCAGGCTCCAGCACGGGACCCGGCTGGGGCCGGCGGGGCTGCTCGCGGCGACGCCCGGCCAGGTCGACCGCACCATCGCCGACGCCCAGCACGGCAATGACCCCGGCGCGGCGGTGGTGGTGCGCCGGGAAGGCCAGCCGCCGACCCGGGATGCCGCCGTCGACGAGGCGTATGACGGCTTCGGCGCCACCCACGCCCTCTACTGGGAGGTCTACCGGCGCGACTCCATCGACGGCCAGGGGATGCCGCTGCTGGGCGTGGTCCACTACGGCCGGGAGTTCGACAACGCCTTCTGGGACGGCGAGCGGATGATCTTCGGCGACGGCGACGGCCAGACCCTGCGGCACTTCACCGGCGCGGTCGACGTCATCGGCCACGAGCTGACCCACGGCGTCACCCAGCACACCTGCAACCTGGACTACGTGGGCCAGCCGGGGGCGCTCAACGAGTCGATCTCCGACGTCTTCGGCTCGCTGGTCAAGCAGCGCCTGCGCGGCCAGGACGTCAACGCCGCCGACTGGCTGGTCGGCGACGGCGTCCTGGGGCCGGCGCTGAAGGGCCAGGCCCTGCGCTCCCTGGCCGAGCCGGGGACGGCCTTCGAGTACGACTCCCAGCCGTCCCGCATGACGGCCTTCGTCCACACCGACCAGGACAACGGCGGGGTCCACATCAACTCCGGCATCCCCAACCACGCCTTCTACCTGGCCGCGATGGAGATCGGCGGGCGCGCCTGGGAGGCCGCCGGCCAGATCTGGTACGAGACCCTGCTGGACCCCGGCCTGGGCCCCGGCGCGCGCTTCCACCAGTTCGCCGTGGCCACGGTCCACGCCGCCGAGCGGCTCCATGGCGCCGGCGCGGCCGAGACCCGGGCGGTGCGCTCGGCCTGGCTGGAGGTGGGGATCACCGCGTGAGCGACGACTTCGAGGTCGAGTTCCAGCGCAGCGGCGGCTTCGCCGGCATCCGGCTGGGGATGTCCGTGAGCACCCAGGGGCTGCCGGCGGGACAGGCCCGGGAGCTGCGCGAGCTGGTCGACCGCAGCGACATCCCGGCGCTGGCG
>DASZGP010000268.1:0-6774 GCA_035938695.1 Candidatus Dormiibacterota bacterium
ATGATCACCGCCAGCGAGAGCGAGATCGCCACCGGGCTGTCGTCGGAGACCGCCACCTTGAGGCGCTCCGCCACCATCGCCGCCCCGCAGCAGATCAGCGCGGTGCCCCAGTGGAGGCGGCCGCTGGCGACCGCCAACCAGGTGGTCAGCAGGCCGCCCAGCCCGACGGCGACGATCAGGGCGTCGGCCAGGCGCTCGCGGGTCAGCAGAGCGTCGAGGCGGTTGCCGAGGGCCGCCGGTAGGGCCCGTCCCGAGGGTCTCGTCGCGGCCGGCGGCACCAGCGACGGGGGATACGCGATCCCGGTCTCCACGCTATCTACTGAAAGGTGGCCTCGTCGCCGGAGTCGGAGTTCCAGGAGGTGCTGTTCCAGGAGGTCGAGTTCCACGACGTGCTGTTCCAGGAGGTCGAGTTCCAGGACGTGCTGTTCCAGGAAGTGCTGTTCCAGGAGGTGCTGCTGAAGTCGGTGCCGTTCCAGGAGGTGTTGTTCCAGGACGTCGTGTTCCACGAGGTGGTGTTCCAGGAGGTGGTGTTCCACGAGGCGTTGGGCCAGGTGGCGTCCTGCCACCAGGTGTCGCCGACCCGGATGGCGCCGCTGCGGGGGTCGAACGCCGCGCTCAGGCTGAGGCCGGCGTTGGCCGGGGCGCTGTCGACGCTCAGCGCCGCGGAGTTGACCAGGCCGCCGTGGTCGAGGTTGCCGAGCAGCCTGCCGACCACGCTTCGGCCGAAGCCGGTGGAACCGTCGACCAGGCGCTGCTTGAGCACGTCGTTGCCGAGCCGGGGGTTGGCCTGCAGCATCAGCGCGGCCAGGCCGGTGACCTGGGGCGCGGCCATCGAGGTGCCGCCCATCTTGAAGTAGGCGTCGCCGACGACGTTGCCGGGGTGGCCGGCGGCCAGCGCCGAGCCCGGCGCCAGCAGGGAGACGACGTGGGCCCCGTCGGCCACGACCTCCGGCTTGGCATAGCCGTCCTGGGTCTGCCCCTGGGGCGACCAGGGGGCCAGCGCCAGGCGCCGGAGGTTGGTCTGGTAGCCGTCGTCGACCGAGCCGACGGTGATCGCGTAGGGGTCGTTGCCCGGCGCGTAGAGCACGCCGTCACCGCCGCCGGAGCCGGAGGAGGCGACCACCACCACGCCCGAGGTCCAGAGCTTCTCGACCATCGCGTCGAGCGCGCTGTCGTTGTAGCTCTGGGCGGTGCTGCTGGCCAGGGAGAGGTTGACGACCCGGATGCGCATCCCGTGGCGGTTGGCCTGGTAGACCCACTCCAGCCCGGTGATGACGTCGCCCTCGTCGAGGTTGCCGGCGTCGTCGGAGACCTTGACGCTGACCAGCAGGCTGTTGGGCGCGACCCCGATGTACTGGCCGCCGGAGTCGTAGCCGTTGCCGCCGATGATCCCGGCGACGTGGGTGCCGTGGCCGAGGTGGTCGATGGCGTCGCTGGCGTCGGGGTTGGTGGTCAGCGCCAGCAGGCGGTTGCCGGAGTTGCGCGGCACCGACTGGCTGGACCGGACCAGGTCGTCGTGGGGATACACGCCGGAGTCGATCACCGCGACCTGGATGCCGGTGCCGTCGAGGCCCCGGCGCCAGGCGGCCGGGATCTGGCTGACCCGCTCGTAGCGGTTGGCCAGGTCGGAGGCGTCGACCGCGCTGCCGAGCAGGCGGACCGGCGCGTCGACGTTGATCCGGGCCACCGCCGGGCTGCGCCGGAGGCGGTCGAGGGTGGCGGGGCTGACGATCGCGGAGAAGGCGGTGGAGGTCAGCCCGCGCACCTTCTGGCCGCCGGCGGCCGCGACCTGGGCCGCCACCGGCTGGGCCGCGCCCGAGGTCTCGACGATCACCGGCACCGGCTGGCCGCGATGGGCGCCGAGGTAGGCGCCGAGCGCCGCGGTGGCCCGGCTCAGGGACTCGCCGCCGGCCGCCAGGGCGGGCGCGGCGACCTGGGTCAGGAGCAGGCCGGCGAGGAGGACGGGCAGCGCGGAGAAGCCCGTCCCACGCCTCGTCCTGGCCATCGTCGCGATCACTCTTGGTCTACTCCCGCTTGCCGCAGATCCCGGGACCGCGCCCTCGATGTCGCGGTCGATGGGCTAAAGCTACTGACTGCGGGGGCCGCCACCAATGGCTTTTTGTGTCAGTCGGGTGACCCCGGGCCGCGGTTACCGGACTGTGACCTCGGGGTCCAGTTCGGACGCGTCAGAAGTGTGTGTCACCGCAATTCGGGCCGGCCCCGCCGGCCTAGGCGATCTTCCGCGAGGCGACGATGTCCAGGGTCATGTTCTGCTGGATCCGGCGGGCCAGCCGGAGGTAGATGCGGAAGCGGCGCCAGTGCTCCTCGCCCGAGGCCGCGACCATGCTCTCCCGGTTCTGGAACATGTTGGCCAGCCAGTGGTCGATGGTCGTCTCGTAGTGGCGCCGGGGGATGTGCCGCACGATCTCGTTGTCAAAGCCGGCGTCGTAGGTCAGCGCCAGCTCCTCGGCCAGGGTCCGGTAGTTGCCGGTGTCCCCGTAGATCGCGCTGACGAACTCCCCGCCGCGCTCCAGCAGGGCGTGCCGGGGGTGGGACAGGTGGAGCTCCTTGTTGACCATCCGGCCGCCGTCGCGGAGCAGCGAGTGAGCCTTGCGGAAGAAGCCGCCGAGGTCGTTGAAGTGGACGATCACCTCGTCGGTGACGATGGCGTCGAAGGGCTCGGGGTCCTCGAACTCGGCCCAGTGCCGGGTGTGGACGACGGCGTCGACCCCGTGGCGGGCGATGCGCTCGTCGGCGGCCAGCTTCTGGGTCGGCGAGAGGTTGAGGCCGACGCCGCACAGGTCGTAGCGCCGGCAGAGGTAGGTCAGCGGCCCGCCCCAGCCGCAGCCCACGTCGAGCACCCGCATCCCCGGCCGCAGCCCGGCCAGGGAGGCCATCAGGTCGAGCTTGGCCTCCTGGGCCCGGGTGTCGTCGAAACCCTCCTCCCAGAGGTTGCAGGAGTAGACGTTCCACTCGCCCCCGGTGAACCCGTAGAAGAACTCCTTGGGCTGCTCGTAGTGGACGTTGGTCCGCGCCTGGTCCTCCTCGATGGAGTAGGCATGGTAAAGCTGGTGCTCGTCACGGCGTTCCCTGACCTGTGCCATTCGCTCTTCTCACTCCCCTGGGGTCCGATCGGCGCGGACTTTTCCGCACCAGGGAACTTACTCCAGATAGCCGCTCGACCTCAAATCGGGTCGAGGCGGAAGTCGGGGTTGCCGGGAAGGTCGGCGGTGTCCATCTGGGCCTTCTGGAGGCGGCCCGAGTAGTCCCAGTTGACCGCCTGCCAGTGGGTGAACTGGTCCAGCACCCAGATCCCCGACTGGCGGCTGCCGTTGCCCGACCTGCCGTTGCCGCCGAAGGGCAGATGCGCCTCGGCGCCGGAGGTCGAGTTGTTGACGCTGACCATCCCCGCCTTCACCCCCTGGCGGTAGCGCAGCGCGCTGGCCGACTCCCGAGTGTAGATCGCCGAGGACAGCCCGTAGCCGTGCCCGTTGCTGAGGGCGATGGCCTCCTCCAGGTCGCCGAAGCGGCCCACGCCGACGATCGGGCCGAAGGTCTCGGTGGAGTAGAGCTCGTCCTCCGGCCCCACCCCGACCACGATCGTGGGATGGACGTAGAGGCCCGCCTCAGGGTCGCCCTGAAAGCCGGCGCGGGGGTTGGCGGCGGTGATCCGGCCGGTGCCGCTGGAGCCGCGGACGGTGTGGTGGGGCCGGATCAGCTCCAGCCAGTCGAGGAAGCGGTCGAAGAAGCGGCCGTTGATCATCGGGCCGTAGAGGACGTCCCCGCCCGGCTCGCCGATCGCGGCGGCCTCGGTGGCGCGGGCGAAGAGGTCGACGAACTGGTCGTGGACGGCGTCGTGGACGAAGGCCGTGCCCAGCGAGGTGCAGCGCTGGCCGGCGGTGCCGAAACCGCTGAAGAGGGCGCCCTCGACGGCCAGGTCGAGGTCGGCGTCGGGCATCACCACCAGCGGGTTCTTGCCGCCCAGCTCGAGGCAGGGCGACTGCAGGTGGCGGCCGCAGAGCTCGCCGATGCGGCGGCCGACGTCGGAGGAGCCGGTGAAACCGACCTTGTCGACCAGCCCCTCGGCCAGCGCCCGCTCCAGCCCGGCGAAGGTCGACGCGCCGTCGGCCTGGACCACCTGCAGCACGCCTTCCGGCAGGCCGCTCTGGAGCATCAGCTGGGCGAAGGCGTCGGCGATCGCCGGGGTGTACTCGGCCGGCTTCCAGACGGCCGTGTTGCCGCAGAGGAAGGCCGGCACCAGGTACCAGGAGGGCACCGCGACCGGGAAGTTGCCGGCGGTGACGATGGTGGCCACCCCGACCGGCACCCGGAAGGTGAAGAGCTGCTTGTCGGCCATCTCGCTGGGCACCGTCTGGCCGTAGAGCCGGCGGCCCTCGCCGACGAAGAAGTCGCAGGTGTCGACGATCTCCCGGACCTCGCCCCGCGACTCCCGGATCGGCTTGCCCACCTCCCGGGTGATCAGCCGGGCGAGCCCCTCCTGGTTGGCCTCGACCAGCCGGCCCAGGCGCTGAATGGCGTGGGCCCGCACCGGCGCGGGCACGGCCGCCCAGGCCGGTTGGGCCGCGCGGGCGGCGCGGCAGGCGGCGACGAAGAGGTCGGCGTCGGCCAGGCTGACCTCGGCGACGACCCGGTCGAGGTGGGCCGGGTCGACCGAGCGCAGGGTGCCGCCGGCGCCCGGCGTGGGGCGGCCGTTGATCCGGGAGGCGACCTCGAGGGGCATCGGCACAAGCCTACGGCGCCTCCCGGGGCGGCGGCGCGCGCAGCCCGATATTTGATATAGTCGACATCGACTAACAGATGGCGAGCAATCGAGTTCTACCACGCACCCCGGCCCTCTCCCTGGCGGTGCTCAGCCTGCTCGGCGAGCGGCCCATGCACCCCTACGAGATGCAGGGCCACATGCGGCAGCGGGGCCACGAGCGGGTCATCAAGCTCAACATCGCCTCGGTCTACGACACCGTCGAGCGGCTGATCAAGCTGGGCCTGATCCGGGCCGGCGAGACCAGCCGCGAGGGGCGCCGGCCGGAGCGCACGGTGTACGAGATCACCGACCTCGGGCGCCGCGAGCTCCACGACTGGATCCTGGAGCTGCTGTCCCGGCCGGTGCCGGAGTTTCCCCGCGTCGCCGCCGCCCTGGCCTTCATCCTGATGGTCCCCGAGGCGGAGGCGCTGGCGGCGCTGGACGCCCGGGTCGAGGCGCTGACCGCGGAGATCGACGAGAGCCGCCGCCAGCTCGCGGGCGCCCGCCACGCCCGGCTGCCCCGGATCGTGCTGATCGAGGAGGAGTACCTGCTGGCGATGCGCCGGGCCGAGCTGAAGTGGACCAGGGCCCTGCTCGCCGACCTCCGCGAGGGCACCCTGCGGTGGCCCACCGCCGAGGACTGGGCGGCTGTTCCAGCGATGTCCCTACCCGACCCGGACGGCGCGGAGGCCGCCCCCAACCCGATCCCCGGCAGGCCGGGCCAGCAGCGCGCCACGCGCGGGAGGAAACCGAGATGAGCACCACCAGCACGGCCCCGACGGTCATCGACATCCGTGGCCTGCGCAAGACCTTCAAGGTCCGCAAGGGCGATGTCGAGGCGGTCGCCGGCGTCGACCTCCAGGTCCGGGCCGGGGAGATCTTCGGCTTCCTCGGCCCCAACGGCGCCGGCAAGACCACCACCCTGCGGATGCTGGCGACGCTCCTGCCGCCGACCGCCGGGGCCGCGGTGGTGGCCGGCTGCGACCTGCTCACCGACCCCCGGGGGGTCCGTGAGCGGATCGGCTACGTGGGCCAGGCCGGAGGCACCGATCCGGTCGTCAGCGGCCGCCGCGAGCTGGTCATCCAGGGACGCCTCTACGGCATGGGCAAGACCGAGGCGGTGGCCCGGGCCCGGGAGCTGATCGAGGTCATGGAGCTGGAGGAGCCCGCCGACCGGCCCACCGGCAGCTACTCCGGCGGCCAGCGCCGCCGCCTCGACGTCGCCCTGGGCCTGATCCACCGTCCCCAGGTGCTCTTCCTCGACGAGCCGACCACCGGCCTCGACCCGCAGAGCCGGGCCCGGATGTGGATCGAGATCCGCAAGCTGCGCGATCAGGGCACCACGGTCTTCCTCACCACCCACTACCTGGAGGAGGCCGACGCCCTCTGCGACCGCCTGGCGATCATCGACCACGGCAAGATCGTGGCCGAGGGCACGCCCGAGGAGCTCAAGCGCCAGGTCGCGGGCGACGTGGTGACCATCAACGTGGCCGACGGCGGGGAGCGCGCCCTCGACCTGCTGCGCCGGCAGGCCTGGGTCCGCGAGGGCAGCATCGAGGAGGACGGCATCCGCCTCTACGTCGAGAGCGGCGAGAGCGCGCTGCCCGACATCCTCCGCCTGCTCGAGGGCGCCGGCCTCTCGCTGACCACCATGTCGCTGGCCCGGCCCAGCCTGGACGACGTCTTCCTGCGCCAGACCGGGCGCGCCCTGCGCGAGGCCGCGGCGTGAGCCCGGCCGCCGCCTCGACCCCCATGTCAACCACCGATTCTGGAGAGCAAGCATGAAGCTGGTTCGCGACACCTGGCTGATCTTCGTCCGCTACGTCGGCGTCCTCCTGCGCAACCCCGCCTGGGTGGCCATCGGGGTGATCCAGCCGGCGCTCTACCTGCTCCTCTTTGCGCCGCTGCTGAAGTCGGTCTCCCAGATCCGCGGCTTCCCCGGGGGCGGCGCCTACAACGTGTTCGTCCCCGGGCTGCTGGTCCAGATGGGGCTTTTCGGGGCGGCCGGCGTG
>DASZGP010000269.1:0-14704 GCA_035938695.1 Candidatus Dormiibacterota bacterium
GCATGTGTCAGGCACGCCGCCAGCGTTAATCCTGAGCCAGGATCAAACTCTCCGAATAAAACAATCTTCCCTTGGTCCAACAGACCTTGGGTCAATGTCATTAGACGGGTCTGGCTATCCCTCCCACCCCACCGCTGGGGAGGAGGAAATTTTGCGACTGATCCTCCCCGGCCGAGGCCGGATCGGCATGCCGCTTCCCAGCGGATCAGTCTCTTCACTCTTCAATTTTTAAGGTGCCGGGTCCGGGGGGCCCGATCCTCGCAGGGCGAGGTCGAACCACCTTCGCTTTTGGCCTGGGCTCCGGAGAGCCCGGGCGACCTACCATTCTATACCTTTTTCGGCCTGGGTCAAACCTCCAGCCGAGGTCTCCTTGGCAAGCCTGTGGATTGTACCGGAGCCCGCCGCGGAATGCAGCCCCCGGGCCGAGATTGCCTACCCCACGGGGCGGCGGCCGCTCAGGGCCCGGGCGATGGTCAGCTCGTCGGCGTACTCCAGTTCGCCGCCCATCGGCAGCCCCCGGGCCAGCCGGCTGACCCGGATCGCCCCGCCCAGCTCGGCCACCACCTGGGCCAGGTAGCCCGAGGTGGCCTCCCCCTCGACGTCGACGTCGGTGGCCAGGATCAGCTCCTCGACCGCGCCCTCGCGCAGTCGCCCCAGCAGCTCGGCCACCCTGATCTCGCCGGGGCCCACCCCGTCGATCGGGGAGATCGCCCCCATCAGGACGTGGTAGAGGCCACGGAACTCGCCGGTCCGCTCGATGGCGATGACGTCCATGGGGTCCTCGACGACGCACACCAGGGTGGCGTCGCGGCGGGGGTCGGCGCAGATCGGGCAGCGGGGGCCCTCGGAGATGAAGGAGCAGACCTCGCAGAACCCCACCCCGTCGCGGACCTCGAGCAGGGCCCGGGACAGCCGCTCGGAATTGCCGCGCGGCGCCCGCAGGAGGTGGAAGGCCAGACGCTGGGCGCTCTTGGGGCCGACACCGGGCAGGCGGGTCAGCTCCTCGATCAGGGCGACGAGGGCGCGGGGCAGGATCTCCAAGGCCGGCGGGGCTGCCCCCTGTTCCAGTGGTCCAGCGGCCTAGAGCAGGCCGGGCGGGAGGCCGAGCCCGGCCGTCAGCTGGCCGAGGTCGCGGGCGGCCAGCTCGCGCGAGGCGTCGAGGGCCTCGTTGACCGCCGCCAGCACCAGGTCCTGGAGCAGCTCCACGTCGGCCGGGTCGACGGCGTCGGGCGAGATGGTCACCGAGACCAGCTTCTGGTGCCCGCTGGCCACCGCCCTGACGGCGCCGCCGCCGGCGCTGCCCTCGACGTGCTTGGCGCCCAGCTCCTCCTGGACCCGGGCCATGTTGGCCTGCATCTCCTGGAGCTGCCGCATCATCTTCATGTTCTGGCCCATGGCCGCGACCTCCCTGACGGGCCCGCGGCGGCGCGCCTGCGCCGCCCGCCAGGCATCCTCGCCGATTCTAGTGGCGCGCGGGCCACGGCTATCATGCCCAGGTGCCGGACACCGATCGGCGCCGGCGGGCGCTGGACCTGATTCCGCCCGCGCTGGTCGCCGCCGGCGCGCTGCTGATGCTCGCGCCGATCTTCGTCCGCGAGCTGCGGGCGCCGGATTGGCCGCCCCACTTCCAGTACCAGGCCGACGCCTTCCTGCACGGGCGCCTCGACGTCGGCGCCGGGCTCTACGACGTGATCGTCCACCGGTCGAAGTTCTACCTGCCCTTCGGCCCTCTGCCGTCGGTGCTGATGATGCCCTTCGTCGCCCTGATGGGGAAGGCCGCCCCGCTGGGGCTCCTGACGCTGCCGGCCACGGCGGGCGCGGCGATCGTGCTCTGGCGGCTCTTCGAGGCGCTGGCCCAGGCGCCCCGGGAGCGCGCCTGGCTGGTGCTGGCCAGCCTGGCCGGGACGGTCTACCTCTCCTGCGTGCCGCTCAACTCCAGCTACTTCACCGCCCACGTGGTCGCCTTCCTCTGCCTCGGCGGGGCGCTGCTGCTGGCGGCCCAGGGGCGGGCGCCGCTGGGCGCGGGGCTGCTGGTGGGGCTGGCCGGGCTGACCCGCAGCCCCGAGTTCGTGGCCGCGCTGCCGATCGCCTGGCTCTACTGGGACCGATCCTGGCTGCCGGCGCCCGGCGCCGGCGACACCCGGGCCGGGATGCCCGGAGGTGGCGACGCCCGGGCCGGGATGCCCGGAGGTGGCGGCGCCCGGGCCGGGATGCCCGGCCTGGCGGCCGGGCGGGTGCCGCGCGGGTCCGGGGCGGCGCCAGCCCTGGTCCTGGCCGGCGTGATACCCGCCGTCGTCGTCACCCTGGCCTTCAACGCGGCCCGGTTCGGCAGCCCCCTGGAGAGCGGCTACAGCCTCCAGGCGCTCAGCGAGCCGGCGCTGGTGGAGGCGCGCAACCGCGGCCTGTTCTCGCTGCTTCACCTGCCCAAGAACCTCTACTACCTGCTGCTCGCCAGCCCCCTCCCCCACGGCGGGACCGGCGCCGCGGTGCTGACCTTCCCCTTCGTCCAGCCCTCGCCGTGGGGCATGGGGATCATCTTCGTCAGCCCCTGGTTGCTGGCGCTGGCCTGGGCCCGGGGACGCGGCGCGCTCCTGCTCGGCGCCGCGACCGTGCTGCTGCTGCTGCCGAGCCTCCTCTACTACGGCATCGGCTGGGTACAGTTTGGCTACCGCTATGGCCTCGATGCCACGCCGTTCGCCGTCGCCCTCGCCGCGCTCGCCTACCGGCGGCCCGGCTGGCGTGAGGCGCTGCCCTGGCTGGCGATCGCCAGCGTGGCGGTCAACGTCTGGGGCGCGTATTGGCTGAGCGGCCTGCTGCCGTGAGCGCCGCGCCCAGCCCCGCCCGCCGGGCCGTGGTGGTGATGCCGGCCTACAACGCGGCCGCCACCCTGGAGCGCACCCTGGAGCAGATCCCTCCGGGAGTCGCCGACCACGTCATCCTGGTCGACGACGCCAGCAAGGACGCCACCGTCGCGGTGGCCACCGCGCTCCACATCCAGGTCATCCGCCACCCCCACAACGTGGGTTATGGCGGCAACCAGAAGACCTGCTACATGGAGGCCCTGCGTCAGGACGCCGACGTGGTGGTCATGCTCCACCCCGACGGCCAGTACGACCCGGGCATCCTGGGCGAGATGATCGAGGCCATCCGCTCCGGGCGCGGCGACCTCGCCCTGGGTTCGCGCTTCCTGGTCCCGGGGCAGGCCCGCAAGGGCGGGATGCCCTGGTGGAAGATCGTCGCCAACCGTTTCCTGACCGGCTGCGAGAACCTGGTCCTGGGCCTGCGGCTGTCGGAGTACCACACCGGCTACCGCGCCTACTCGCGGCGCTTCCTGGAGAGCGTGCCCTTCCTGCGCAACTCCAACGACTTCGTCTTCGACACCCAGATCCTGGTCCAGGCGGCCAGCTTCGGCTTCCAGATCGCCGAGGTGCCGGTGAGCACCCGCTACTTCGCGGAGGCGTCGTCGGTCGACTTCCGGGTCAGCACGGTCTACGGGCTCAAGACCCTGGGGGTGCTGGCCCGGTACGTGCTCCACCGCGCCGGGCTGCGCTCGCGCCTCTTCCAGCGCTGACGGCTAGGTCCGGGGCTTGTTGCGGACGTCGGTGACCCGGGCCCCGATCAGGTCGACGGCGGCCTGGGCCAGGGTCTCGGCGCGCCGGCCGCCGGCGGGCGCGGGGGCGGCGGGGGCGGCGGGGGCGGCGGCCGAAGGGGCGCCCCCAGGCCATGCGCCGTCGCTCGGGTCCTCGTCGCCCGGCGCCGGTCGAGGCGTGGTCACCTGGGGCAGGCCCGCCGGCGTCGCCGCCGGGCGGGCCACCTGGAGGTCGGCGACCACCTGGAAGGCGAGCCGGAAAGCCCGGCCGTAGGCGACCTGGAGGGCGCGCTCCAGCTCCTGCCGGTTGGCCGCCGCCTGGGCGGTCTCGCTGTGGAAGCCGTACCGGAACCCGATCGTCAGGACCTCGTCGGCGAAGGCCACCGGGGCGGCGTCGTTGAGCAGGGCCCGCACCCGGGTGGCGGCGCCGGGACCGCGGAGGGCTTCGAGGACCGCCGGCCAGGTCGCCAGGACCTCATCAAGGCTGCCCGCGGCGGAGGGCGCGGCGGCGACCGGCGGCACGGCGGGCGGTGCGGACGGCTGGGGCGCGACCTGGACCTCGACGGCCTCCGCGGGGAGTTCGGTCGGCACGGGGTCCGGCGCGGCCACGGGGCCTGCCGGCGTGGCCACGGGGGCTGCCGGCGCGGCCCCGGGGGCCTCGGCCAGGCCGGAGGCGGCTGGCGCCGCCGGGGCGAGTGGCGCCGCCAGGGCGGCTGCCGGGAGCGCCGGCCGGCCGGTCGGACCTCCGCCGGCCCCACCCAGGCCAGCCATCCGGAGCAGCAGCAGCTCCACCACCATGCGGGGGTCGTGGGCCTGCTTCATCTGGGCCAGCGCGGCCAGCGCGGCCTCGAAGGCGGCGGCGGAGAAGGCCCGGCCGGCCTCGCCCCGCAGGCCGGCCAGGGCCTCGGCGGCGGCGGGCTCCAGGGCCAGGTCGGCGGGGGTGGCGGCATCCAGGCTGAGCAGCACCGCCCGGCGGGCCATCTCGGCGATCGCGGAGGTCAGCTGGCGGAGGTCGGCGCCGGCCTCGGCCAGGGCTTCCAGGCGGCGCAGCGCCGCGGCCCGGTCGCCGGCGGCCGCGTCGGCCAGCAGCGCGGCCACGTCCAGGCTTTCGACCAGCCCGAGCTGGCGCCGGACCGCCTCGGCGTCCACCCGTTCTACCCCGGCCGAGGCCAGCTGGTCCAGCATCGAGACGGCGTCGCGCATGCTGCCCTGGGCCATGGCGGCGATGGTCCGCAGGCCGGCGGCGTCGTGGGCCAGGCCCTCCCTGCCGGCGATGTGCTCCAGGCGGCCCGCGATGTCGGCCTCGCCGATGCGGCGGAACTCGAATCGCTGGCAGCGGCCGACCACCGTCGCCGGCAGCTTGTGGGCCTCGGTGGTGCAGAGGACGAAGAGGACGTGCGGCGGCGGCTCCTCCAAAGTCTTCAGCAGCGCGTTGAAGGCCTCGTTGGTGAGCTGGTGGGCCTCGTCGATGATGTAGACCTTGCGCGTCAGCTGGGAGGGCAGGTAGCGGGCCCGCTCGCGGAGGTCGCGCATCTCGTCCACGCCCCGGTTGCTGGCGGCGTCGATCTCGATCAGGTCGGTGGCCGAGGCGTCGGAGATGGCGACGCAGTTGGCGCAGGCGTTGCAGGGCTCGCCGTCGGCCGGCGCCAGGCAGTTGACCGCCCGGGCCAGGATCCGCGCGGCGCTGGTCTTGCCGGTGCCCCGGATGCCGGTGAAGAGGTAGGCGTGGGAGACCCGGCCCGAGGCCACGGCGTTGCGCAGGGTCCGGGTGGCGGCCTGCTGGCCGACCAGGTCGTCGAACCGCTGCGAGCGGTAGAGGGAATAGAGCGCGGTCAAGAGGCAACCCCGGGCTGGGATGGAAGAGGTGGTCGCGCACCCCGCCTCGAACCTGGAAACCGGGCGTCGTCCCGCGCTGGAA
The DNA here is from genome assembly GCA_035938695.1 of Candidatus Dormiibacterota bacterium. Taxonomy (GTDB): domain Bacteria; phylum Chloroflexota; class Dormibacteria; order DASZGP01; family DASZGP01; genus DASZGP01. The sequence continues at coordinate 5,508 of DASZGP010000269.1, forward strand.
GCTCCGGCCGGACTGGCTGCGGCACCCCCGTCGCCTCCTTACCGCTGCTTCCTTCCGGACCTGACGGGGTTCAGAGGTTCCAGGCTGCGCAGGGTCCGGCCTTCAACGCCTCCGGCGCGGAGACCTTCCTGGCCCCCAGGCCCTCAGAAGGGAATTCGATCCCGCTATAGCGGATTGCGGGTACAGGGCACCGCTGACTCCCCATCTAGCGCGACCACGCCGATTATAGGCGGGCCGCCCGGCTCAGCCGAGGAAGGCGTCCCGGTCGACCTCCCCGGGGCCCGGCGCGACGGCCGCCGGGAGGACCACGGTGAAGGTGGAGCCCTTGCCCGGCTCGCTCTCGACGGTCAGCCGGCCCTTCTGCATCGTCACCAGCTTGTGGGCCAGGGCCAGGCCCATGCCGGTGCCGCCGTGGCGCCGGGTGGCGGTGTTGTCGACCTGGAAGAAGCGCTCGAAGATGCGCTCGTGGAGGTCGGCGGGGATGCCCACGCCGCGATCGACCACCCGCAGGGTGACCTTGCCGTTGCCGCGCTCCGCCTTGACCCGCACCGTGCCGCCGTCGGGGCTGAACTTGACCGCGTTGTCGACCAGGGCCCGCACCACCTGGACCAGGCGCTGGCCGTCGGCCGCCACGCTGAGGGTCTTGGGCACGTCGACGGTGACCCTGGTCTGGCGCCGCCGGATCGAGGGCTGGAGCTCGTCGACCGCCGTCTCCACCGCCGGACGGAGGGCGGAGGGGGCGATGTGCAGACGCATCCGGTCGGACTCCAGCATGGAGTAGTCGAGGATCGTCTCGACGATGTCGTAGAGGCCCTTGGCGGCGATCTGGACCTCGCCCAGCATGTCCACCTTCTGGGCGTCGGGGTAGCTGTCCCAGGCCATCTCCAGCAGGTCGGTCATGCCGATGATCGCGGTCAGCGGCGTGCGCAGCTCGTGCTGGATGGTGGCCAGGAAGTCGGACTTCATGCTGTCCAGCTCCTGCAACCGGCGCACCGTCTCGCGCTCCCGCTCGAACATCTCGGCGCTCTCCAGGGCCACGATCGCCTGGTTGGCGAGGACGGCCAGGGGCGCCAGGTCGGCGGCGGCCAGGGAGACCGGGTGGAAGGCGGCGATGGCGCCCACCGGGCGGTCCTGGTAGATCATCGGCACCACCACCCCCGACCAGGCCTCGAAGCCGGCCGGGCCGCCGGCCAGGGTGAAGCCGCCGCCGCCCTCGGCCAGCGCCGCCTGGAAGCCGGGCAGGCGCCCGGCCTGGGTCGCGGCGGCCGCGCGCAGCCCCTTGGCGGCCTCCGCCTGGGGGCGCTCGACGCCGCTGAACATGGCCGCCGCCCTGGCCCCGGTGACCTCCATCACGGCGTCGAGGACCGCCGCCCGCAGCGCCGGGGCGCCGGCGGTGGTGGTGGTCAGGGCGCGGGAGACGGCGCCCAGGCTGGTCAGGCTGGCGTCCAGGCGGGCCCTTTGCCGCTCCAGCTGCTGGGTGCTGTCGCGGATCCGGTCGGCCATGGCGTTGAAGCTCAGGGCCAGGCGGCCGAAGTCGTCCTGGGAGGCGACCCCGACCCGGGCGCTGTAGTCGCCGCCGCCCAGCCTCGCCGCCCCCCGGCCCAGCTCGGCCAGCGGCCGCAGCGCCACCCGCCGGGCGAAGTAGACCGCCAGCACCCCCAGCACGGTGGCCAGGATGCCCACGGCGAAGAAGGCGGCCAGCAGGTCGTTGAGGTTCTGGGCGGCGAAGACGCTGTCGTCGAGATCGGCGGCCAGCAGGACGTGGCTGTCGCCGGAGTAGGCGCCGTAGAAGCCGGCATAGGTCTTGCCGGCGACCTGGTAGGTGGCGAAGCTGCTGGCCAGGACCCCGCCGCTGCCGGCCTCGGCGGGCAGCCCGCCGCCGGCTCCCGGGAGGGTGGTGGCGAGGCGGGCGCCGTCGTAGAAGACGCTGTAGTGGACGGCGCTGCCGCTGGGGGTGGCGAGGCGGAGGAGGCCGCCGACGTCGATCGAATCGACCACGTAGCCGATGGCGCCGGCGCCGGGACGGACGGCGGCCAGGCCGTCGAGCTCCAGCACCCCGGCGACCGGTTCGAGCAGCCCGGCCGGGGGCAGCGTGCCCTTGCCGAGGGCGTCGATCGCGCCGATGTGGCTCCAGCGCGTGGGGTCGACATCGCCACCGGGGGCCAGGCCCAGGCTGCCCCGGCGGGCCAGCACCCCGCGCCCCGCGGCGTCGACCAGGACCAGGGTGTGGGTGTCGTCCAGGGTGGCGGCCTCGCTGTCCATCAGGGCCGCGGCCTGGGCCGTGGCGCCGAAGCGCGAGACCAGCAGCGGGAAGGCGGCCAGGCGGGTGCTCAGGCTCATGGCCCCCGAGCCGGCCTGGCGCAGCGTGCCGCTCAGGCCGTTGACGTTGGCCTGGGCGACGTTCTTCTCCAGCTCGCGGGTCTGGCTCACCCGCACCGCCACCAGCACCGCCGCCAGGGAGGCGGCGACGACCACGATGCTGCCCAGCTCCAGCGCCAGGAGCTTGGCGGCGAAGGAGGCGCGGAGGCGGCGGATCAACGCTGCGGGGCGCGGTCCAGGCGCCCGCCGGCGACCATACCGGCACAGGCCAGGAGGATCACGAACCAGGCCGCGGCGAGGTAGGGCCAGACGTGGCCGGCGCTGAGCGTGAGGCCGTCGCGGATGGCCAGCGAGAGGGTCTGGCTGAGCGGGTTGGGCGCCGCCTGGTCGGGCGGCTGGGCCACCACCGGCGGCTGCGGCTGGACCAGCGCCACGCCGGGCGGCTGCTGGGCGGCGATCGGCAGGGCCACCGAGGGCGAGGGCGTCGGGCCGCCCGGCCGGCCCGGCGGCGTCGAGGGCGGGGCGGCGGTCGGCAGCGGCAGGGTCGGCGAGGTCGACGGGCCGGTCAGGATCGGCGGCAGGCTGACCGTCGGCACCGGCACCGGAAGGCTGATCGTGGGCAGCGGGATCGGCAGGTTGACCGGCAGGCTGGGCAGGTCGATCGGGAGGTTGACGGGCAGGTTGATCGGCAGCCCCAGCAGGCCGACCTGGCCTCCGCCGGCGGCCGAGGCCCCGACGGCGCCGAGGAGCAGCGGCAATGCCGCCAGCGCGGGCAGGGCTAGGAGCCTGGCCCTTCCGCGCGCCCTCCACCTCCGCGCTGGCAGCCAGCCCGGCCGACTCGGGTAACGCACGCTCTTATGGTAGGTGGCGGGCACGGGGCGGGCCGGCACCCTAACAAGTTTTTACGCCGGCCCCGATTCGGCCGTCGCCACCTTGTGGCCCAGCTTGGCCTCCCGGCCGTGGCGCAGCCGCTCCAAGTTGTCGGCGTGGCGGAGCAGGACCAGGCTGCCGGCGGCGAACGCCATCAGGATCGCGGCGTCGCTCTGGGGGACGTGGCCGCGCAGGGCCACGGTGATCAGCGCCGTGCCCAGCCCGGCGACCATCGAGCCCAGCGAGACGTAGCGGGTCAGCGCCGTGACCCCGGCCATCAGGGCGAAGGTCAGCAGCAGCGCCGGTGGCGAGAAGGCCAGCAGCGCCCCGCCCCCGGTGGCCACCCCCCGGCCACCCCGGAAATCCGCCAGCACCGGCCAGATGTGGCCGACCATCGCCGCCACCCCGCCGAGCACCGCCAGGTAGTCGCTGCCGGTGGCCAGGTGGACCAGGTTGACCGCCAGGAAGCCCTTCATCAGGTCGGCGACCAGCACCGTGACCCCCAGCGGGGTGCCCAGGCTGCGCTGGACGTTGGTCGCCCCGGTGCGCCGGCTGCCGACCTGGCGCACGTCCACGCCCTTGACCAGCCGGCCGATCCAGAGCCCGCTGGGGATGCTGCCGACGAGGTACGCCGCCAGCAGCGCGACGGCCAGCGCGGCCAGCCTGGTCACGGCGCGCCGGGGTCGGCGACGGCGCCCACCGGGGCCCGCCGGAGGATGCCGGCCAGGGCCAGGGCCATCGTCGCCAGGGCCACCGCGTAGATCGCCGGCAGCAGCGGCGCCGGCAGGGCGACCAGGCTGGAGAGCCAGGTCAGGGTCAGGGCCAGGCCGATCGCCAGGGTCGAGCGCTGGCCCCACGCGGTGTGCCGCACCGGCAGGGTCCGTCCGCGCGCCAGCATCAGCGCCAGGCCACCGAGCACGGGGACAAAGTAACGCAGCGCGACCAGCGCCGCCAGCCAGGCCGGCATCAGGCCCCAGCGGGCGACCCCGGCGGCGGCGGCGGAGAAGAAGCAGGCGTCCATCACCGGGTCGAGCAGCCGGCCCAGCCGGGACTCCTGGCCAAGGCGGCCGGCGACCGTGCCGTCGAACAGGTCGGTGAGGCCGGCGGCCAGGCAGAGGCCGAACCAGAGCCAGTCAGGACGGCGCAGGCTGAGGCCCAGCAGCAGCACCGGCACCGCGGCCCAGCCGCGGAACAGCGACATCAGGTTGGCGGGCCCGATGGCCGGGCTGGGGACGCCGGTCAGGGGGTGCCGGACCAGGCCCAGCTCGACCCCCACCCAGGCCAGCAGGAGCAGGGCCGCGAGCGCCGGCAGGGGCACCGCCCCGAGCGCCGGGACGCCGTCCGCCAGCAGCGCCAGGCTGACCGCGGCCGCCACCGCCAGGGCGCCGAGGCGGGCCAATCCGAGCTCGCGCGCCAACTCCGGCCGCGCCGCGGCGCTGGCGCCGGCGCTGGCCGCCAGGGCGCGGCCGAAGGCGCGCCAGGCCGGCCCGCGGTAGCCGCCCTCGCGGAGCGCCGCCAGCTCGCGGTCGACGAAGGGGTTTGGCGCCATCGCGCCATCGCCGGCCCGGCCCGCCATCAGCCGGCCGCGGTCAATGGCAGAAGGGCTGCAGCACGGTGCAGGTGGGATGCGGCGAGGGCAGGTCGGAGGGCGTCGGCTCGACGATGATCGGCCCCGGCGGCGGGCTCCCCGGCGTGCCGGACGCCGAGGGCTGGGGGCTGGGAGCGATCGGGCCGCCGCTCGGCTGGGGCCCGGGGCTGGGGGTGGCGCAGAGCACGCTCAGGGGCACCGCCGGCGCCGCCACCGGCTGCACGTCGGGGTACTGGTAGGGCGCCCTGGGGTAGCCCGGCGGCGGGGTCGGCGCGCCCCGCCGGGGCGACCCCGACGGGCTGGGCAGCCGAGAGGGGCTGGGCGACGGGCTGGGCGAGGCCCTGGGCTGGGGGTGGCAGGGGTCGAGCGGCCGGTCGGGCTGGCCGAAGTCGGGTGGCGAGCTCCCGTTGTACCAGCCGCGGACGAAGTCCCGCATGATGTAGCCGGCGCCGTTCTCCCCGAAGATCGTGTTCATGTGGGACTGCACGCCGTGGGCGTCGGTGTGGCCCATCCAGGCCCCGATCGCGAGGTCGGAGCTGAAGCCCACGAAGTACGAGTCCTGGAAGTGCTCGGTGGTCCCCGACTTGTTGCCGAAGGGGATGCTCAGGTTCCATCCCCCGGGCCGCTCGGCGCCCTTGAGGATGTCCGCCATCTGCACCGCGACGTGGGCCGGGATGGCCTGCTCCATGGTCGGGGTGCGCTGGTCCAGGACCACCCGCCCGGTGTTGTCGGTGATCTTGGCCACGACCCAGGGGTGGACCCGGCGGCCGCCGTTGGCGAAGGCCCCGTAGGCCGCGACGTGGTCGATCATCGCCAGCGGCGTCACGCCCAGGGTCACGGAGAGGCCGCAGGGGATCTCGGTGCGGCCCGAGAAGCAGCGCAGCGAGGGGGCCGGGATGCCCAGGGCCTCGGCGGTGGCGAAGACCCGCGGCACGCTCATGGCCTGGAGCAGCCGGGCCGAGGAGATGTTGCGCGACTGCTGGATCGAGTAGGCCAGGCTGATGTTCCCGAGCTGCTTGAAGTCCCAGTCGCTGAGGCCCTGGGAGTCGAACCCGGGGAGGTGCCCGTTGGCGTCCTGGAGGGTGCTGCTGGGGCTGTAGCCGTTGGCCAGGGCGGTCGAGTAGACGTAGCCCTTGAAGCTGGAGCCGACCTCGTGGGGGTCGCCCTCGAGCTGGGTGCCGAGGTAGTCGAGCTGGGAGCCCACGGTGTTGTTGCGGGCGCCGTTGATGGCGGCCTGGTTGTAGTCGTAGCTGCCGACCATCGCCAGCACCGCGCCGGTCTGCGGGGAGATCACGATCGCCGCCCCGTTGTTGGGCCCGTAGGTGGCCTGGCCGTCGACCGGGTCCCGACCCTGGCGGGTGACCTTGGCCACCGCGTCGACCTCGTCGTGGACCGCCCGGGTCAGGATGTCCTGGGCGTGGGGGTCGAGGGTGGTCACCACCGTCAGCCCGGCGTGGTCCACGTAGGTCTGGCCGTACTTCTTGTAGAGCTGGTCGAGGACGTAGTCGGCGAAGTGGGGGGCGACCCCGGTCTGGGGCTGGAGCTGGAGCGGCGCGGCGGTCTTGATCTCCGCCGCCAGGTCCTTGGCGAAGGCGGCGTCGGCCTGGGTCCGGCTGATGTAGCCGGCCCTGACCATGGCGTCGAGGACCACCTTCTGCCGCTCGCGGGTGGCGGCGTAGCCGTCGCTGGTCAGGGGGTCGTAGCGCGATGGCGACTGGGGGATGCCGGCCAGGAAGCTGGCCTCGGGCAGCTGGAGGTCCTTGGCGTGGACGTGGAAGTAGGCCTGGGCCGCGGTCTCGATGCCGTAGTTGGCGTTGGCGTAGCTGTTGTTGTTGAGATACATCTCGAGGATCCGGCGCTTGTCGTAGTGGGCCTCGAGCTGGGTCGCCAGGATCAGCTCCTTGATCTTGCGGCTGAGGGAGCGCTCGGGCGCCTTGAGGACCGCCGACTTGACCACCTGCTGGGTGATGGTGCTGGCCCCCTGGGCCGACTGGCGGTGGGTCAGGTCGTAGATCGCGGCGCCGACCACGCGCACCGGGTCGACGCCGCTGTGGGAGTAGAAGTCCTTGTCCTCGACCGCGATGGTGGCGTTCTGGAGGTCGGGTGAGATGTGGGGCAGGTCGACCACCGTGCGGTTCTGCAGGTAGTGCTCCATCAGCAGGGTCTTGCCGTCGCTGGCGAAGACCCGGGTGACCTGGGACAGCGAGGCGGTGCCGAAGCCCTCCACCGAGGGCAGGTCCTCGGCGTAGTGGGCGTAGACGACGGCCGCGGTGGCGAACATCGCGGCGATCACGAAGAGGAGCACCGAGAGCACCAGCCAGCGCTTCCTGAGCCGGCGCCGGGCCGCACCCAGCTCGGCCAGCACGCGCCCCCAGACCTCCCGCCGCCGGCGGCGCAGCCGGCGCAGGCCGGCGCCCGCGTCCATCACGTCGCCCAACTCTAGCCCCGGCCGGTCGCGCGGGCGGCCACCCCGATCGCCGTGGCGGGGCTCAGCGCAGGATCGCCGCCGCGGCCTTCTGGGCCAGGCTGAGCGCCTGGCCGCCGATCAGCACCAGCGGCAGCATGGCCACCACGCCGATCCCCAGCACCGCCCAGATCGACCAGGGCACCGAGAACCGCCGGGTCTCCCGGCCCTCGTCGTAGTACATGGCGCGGACGAAGCGGAGGTAGTAGACCGAGGACAGCGCGCTGTTGGCCAGGGCCACCACCACCAGCCAGGGGTAGCCGGCCTGGATCGCGGCGGTGAAGACGAACAGCTTGGCGAAGAAGCCGATCAGGGGCGGGATGCCCGTCAGCGAGACCAGGCAGAGGGAGAGGATCAGGGCCAGCCCGGGGGCCCGCTGCGCGAGGCCGGCGTAGACCGCGACGTCGTCGCCGCCGAGGCCGGCCTCGGCGGCCTCCACCGCCGCGAACGCGGCCAGGTTGGTCAGGCCGTAGACCAGCAGGTAGAAGAGCAGGCCGGTGAGGCCGACCCGGGCCGCGTCGCCCCCGGCGGAGAGCGCCACCAGGCCCAGCATCAGGTAGCCGGCCTGGGCGATCGAGCTGTAGCCGAGGAGGCGCTTGAGGCTGGTCTGGCCCAGCGCCGAGACGTTGCCGACGGTCATCGTCAGGGCCGCCGTGATCGCCAGGTAGACCCCCCAGCGCGGCGCCACCGGCAGCAGCGCCGAGGTCAGCACCCGCACCAGCAGGGCGTAGCCGGCGGCCTTGGAGGACACCGAGACAAAGGCCGTCACCGGCGTCGGCGAGCCCTGGTAGACGTCGGGCACCCACTGGTGGAAGGGCACCGCCGCGATCTTGAACGACAGCCCGCCGATGACGAAGACGGTGGCCAGCATCAGCGCCGGGGAGTTGCCCCCCTGGGCGGCGATCTCCTGGGCCACGGCGTAGAGGTCGGTGCGCCCGGTCAGGCCGTAGAGGATGGCCAGGCCGTAGAGCAGCACCGCGGAGCTGGCGGCGCCCACCACCAGGTACTTGAAACCGGCCTCCGCGGACAGCCGCTCCTGCTTGTTGAAGGCGGCCATCACGTAGAGGGCGATGGAGAGCGTCTCCAGCGACACGTAGAGCTGGATCATCTCCCGCGCTGAGGCCATGAACATGCCGCCGACGGTGGCCAGCAGGATCAGCCCGATGAACTCCGACTGGTGCGGCTTGAAGCGGGCCCCGAAGCGGAAGCCGAGCAGGATGGTGACGAAGGCGAAGATCAGCAGGAGGGCCTGGAAGTAGAGCGCGAAGTGGTCCAGCACGAAGGCCCCGGAGAACAGCGCCAGGGTGCTCCGGGTCGGCGCCACGAAGAGGAACAGGCTGAGGCCGGAGGCCGCCGTGCCCAGCAGGCCGAGGCCGGCGGTGAATCGACCGGCCGACTCCGAGTCGGGCGCCGCCTCCGACCCCTCCTCGATGAACAGGCCGGCGAGCACCACCAGGAAGCCGGTGACCACCAGGATCACCTCGGGCAGCAGGAAGCGGAGGTTGTCCCAGCTCATCTCAGCCCGACCCGATGCGGCTGGCGATGGGGGTCACCGTGAAGTTGATGACCAGGTTGAGGACGGTCGGCGCCACGCCGACGAGGAGGATCACGACCAGCATCATCACGATGTAGCCGCCCTCGAACAGCCCCGGGTCCTTGAGCTTCTGCCACTGCTCCTTGAGCGGCCCGAAGAAGACCCGCTGCAGCATCCAGAGCATGTAGCCGGCGGAGAGCACCACCCCGAACACGGCCAGGAAGGTGCCGATCTTGTGGGCCCCGAAGCTGCCGACGAAGATCTCGAACTCGGCGATGAAGCCGGCGAACCCGGGCAGGCCGACGGCCGCGAACGACGCCAGGACCCAGGCCACGGCGAGGTACGGCATTCGCTCCGCCAGCCCCCCCAGCTCGCGGATCGAACGCGTGTGGGTGCGGTCGTAGACCAGGCCGACGAGCAGG
>DASZGP010000270.1:0-2963 GCA_035938695.1 Candidatus Dormiibacterota bacterium
GTCCGGGTGCCCGGTTTCCGCCCCGGCAAGGCGCCCCGCCCGGTGCTGGAGAGGGAGATCGGCTGGCCCCTGCTGCGCCAGGAGGCGATCGACCTGCTGCTGCCCGAGGCCCTCGGCGAGGCGGTCACGGAGCACGCCCTGGAGGCCATCGACACGCCCCACGTCGAGATCGACGTCTTCGAGCGGCTCCAGCCGGCCCGCTTCCGGGCCACGGTCCAGGTCAAGCCCGAGGTCAGGCTGCCCGACGTCCGCGCCATCCGGGCGCCGCTTCAGCCGGTGGCCGTCACCTCCGAGCAGGTCGACGCCAGCCTGGAGGCGCTGCGCCAGAGCTTCGCCGTCCTGGCGCCCGCCGACAACCGCCCGGTCGAGGCCGGCGACCACCTGATCGTCGACCTCCAGGTGCTCCGCGACGGCCAGCCGGTGGACGAGCAGCCGGCCGCCGACATCGAGCTCAACGCCGACCCCGAGAGCCTCATCCCCGGCCTCTTCGAGGGGGTCGCGGGGATGGTCCAGGGCGAGACCCGGGAGATCCCTCTGAAGCTGCCCGACGACTACCGCCGGACCGAGCTGGCCGGCCAGGAGGTGGTCTTCCGGGTGACGGTCAAGGAGATCAAGGAGCAGGTCCTACCGGAGGTCGACGACGAGCTGGCCAGGCAGGTCCTGGGGTCCCAGCCCAGCCTGCTCGGAGGGGTGGAGGCGGGCGGCGGCGAGACCCTGGCCGAGCTCCGTCAGCGGCTGGAGGAGCGGCTGCGCGCCGCCGCCGAGCGCGACGCGGTCTTCAAGCAGCAGAAGGAGGCCCTCGACCGGCTGATCTCGGAGAGCGCCTTCGAGGTGCCCGAGGCGATGGTCGAGCAGGAGATCGACCGCGAGCTGCGCAATCTGGCCGCCGAGCTGGAGGGGCAGGGGATCGACTTCGAGAAGTTCGTCCAGTACGGCGGGGCCAACCTCGAGGACCTCCGCCGGGAGCGCCGCGCCGGGGCCCACGAGCGGGTCAGGCAGGAACTGGTGCTCGACGCCCTGGCCACGGCCCAGGGGCTCGACCCCAGCGCCGAGCACGTCCACGCCGAGGCCCACCACCAGCTCGCCGGCGCCGAGGACGCCGAGCGCCTGGTCCACTCCGAGCGGGTCCAGGCCTACGTCAAGGAGCGCCTTCGCCTGCAGTGGGCCCTGCTCTGGCTCAGCGCCACCGCCCAGGGCCGGGAGTGGGCCCCGCCGGCACCCGACCAGCCCCACGCCGATGACGCTCCGGCCAGCGCCGCTGGCGAGATCCTGGAGCAGCCGCCGGTGGCCGTGCCCGACGCCCCCGGAGCGCCGTCCCTCCCCATCGCGGCAGGTGTCGCGAGCGATCCCGGCGGAGAGCCGGGTATGGTGGACCTCTGATCGCGGTTGTCGCGATCGAACCACGATTTGTCACAGGCGCTTTGCAGCCAAGGGACGGTGAGTAAGATGAACTCGATGGATCGGCCGATGAGTTACATGGTCCCGATGGTCATCGAGACCACCAACCGGGGCGAGCGGGCCTTCGACATCTACAGCCGCCTGCTCAAGGACCGGATCATCTTCATCGGCACCCCCATCGACGACCAGATCGCCAACCTGGTGATGGCCCAGCTGCTGTTCCTGGAGGGGGAGGACCCCGACAAGGACATCAACATCTACATCAACTCCCCCGGCGGGGTGGTGACGGCCGGCCTGGCGATCTACGACACGATGCAGTACATCAAGCCGCGGATCTCCACCATCTGCATGGGGCTGGCGGCCTCGATGGCCGTGCCGATCCTGGCCGGCGGCACCAAGGGCATGCGCTTCGCCCTGCCCAACACCCGGATCATGATCCACCAGCCATCCGGCGGGTTCCAGGGCCAGGCCACCGACATCGAGATCCAGGCCCAGGAGATCCTCCGCCTCAAGCAGACCATCAACGAGATCCTGGCCAAGCACACCGGCCAGGACATCGAGAGATTGGCCAACGACTCCGACCGCGACCGCTGGATGCACCCCGAGGAGGCCAAGGCCTACGGCCTGATCGACGACATCATCCAGCGCCACGGCAAGGCCGAGGAGATCCAGACCACCGTCGCCGAGAAGCTGGAGAAGACCGAGAAGCTGGACACCAAGACCGGGCAGCCCGCCGCCGAAGCCGCGAGCAAGGCCTGAGAGCCGGTTCGGGAGCGCGGCGGTGAACGAGCGTGAGGAGCGGCGGCGGCACACCCGCTGCTCGTTCTGCGGCAAGGGCCAGGACCAGGTCCGCAAGCTCGTCGCCGGCCCCGGCGTCTACATCTGCGACCAGTGCATCGACCTCTGCCAGGAGGTCCTGGAAGAGGACACCAGGGCCGCCACCACCAAGCGGGGCAAGGCCGGGCTGATCCCCAACCCCCAGACCATCTGCGCCCAGCTGGACCAGTACGTCGTCGGCCAGGACCACGCCAAGAAGGTGCTCTCGGTCGCCGTCTACAACCACTACAAGCGGATCGCCAACAGCAAGGTGCCGGGCGAGGTCGAGCTGCAGAAGTCCAACGTGCTGCTGGTCGGGCCCACCGGCTGCGGCAAGACGCTCCTGGCCCAGACCCTGGCCAAGATCATCGACGTCCCCTTCTCGATCGCCGACGCCACGTCGCTGACGGAGGCCGGCTACGTCGGCGAGGACGTCGAGAACATCCTCCTGCGCCTGATCCAGGCCGCCGACTTCGACATCAGCCGGGCCGAGCGCGGGATCATCTACATCGACGAGATCGACAAGATCGCGCGCAAGTCGGACAACCCCTCGATCACCCGTGACGTCAGCGGCGAGGGCGTGCAGCAGGCGCTGCTGAAGATCCTCGAGGGGACCGTCGCCAACGTTCCGCCGCAGGGTGGGCGCAAGCATCCCCACCAGGACTTCATCCAGATCAACACCACCAACATCCTGTTCATCTGCGGCGGGGCCTTCGACGGCCTGGAGCAGATCATCGAGTCGCGGATCG
>DASZGP010000271.1:0-3167 GCA_035938695.1 Candidatus Dormiibacterota bacterium
GACCTTCTCGGTGCCCAGCAGGTTGCGGATGCCGTCGGTCAGCTGGATCTCACCACCGGCGCCGCGCTCGGTCCGCTCCAGGGCATCGAAGATCCCCGGGGTGAGGATGTAGCGGCCCATCACCGCGAGGTCGGAGGGGGCGTCGGCGGGGTCCGGCTTCTCGACCACGTCGTCGACGGTGAAGACCCGCCCGTCGACCCGGCTGTAGGCGATCGAGCCGAAGCGGCCGATGGACTCGATCGGCACCCGGCGCACGGCCAGGACGGTGCAGCCGTGCTCGCGGTGGATGTCGGCGAGCTGGGCGATCAGGGGCCGGGCGCCACGCATCAGGTCGTCGGGCAGGAGCCCGGCGAAGGGCTCCTCACCGATCACCTCGCGGGCCGTCAGGACGGCGTGGCCCAGGCCCAGCGGCTCCGGCTGGACCACGGTGGTCACCGTCACCCCCTCCCCGATCGCCCGCACCGCCGCCAGCAGGTCGGACTTGCCGCGCTCCTCCAGGTGCCGCTCGAGCTCCGGGTTGCGGGCGAAGTGGCGGGCCAGCAGCTCCTTGCCGGGGCTGACCACCAGCACCACCTGGTCGACGCCCGAGGCCGCCGCCTCGTCCACGGCATACTCCACCACCGGCTTGTCGACGATGGGCAGGATCTCCTTGGGCAGGGCCTTGGTCCCGGGCAGGAAGCGGGTGCCCAGGCCGGCGGCGGGGATGACAGCCTTGCGAACCACAGATCCTCCTTTCCCCCGGCGCCTCAGGATAGCGAACGCGGCCCGCCGTAACCGCCGGCGGGACGCCGGGTTATGAGAGGCAGGAAGCCGCTCCGACCTCCGGTCGCCCCGACTCCCGAGTCCTCAAAAGGAGGTGAGGTTCCCAAATGATGCATCTCGGCAAGTACGAGATCAGCCGGACCCGTCTGATCGGCGTCCTGACCCTGATCTGCGCCGTCATGATCTGGCTCAACGTCTCCCTCGCGGGCCTTCCCCTGGTCCCGCTCGCGCTGGTTCTGGTCGCGATCGCGCTGCTCTGGTAGCGACCTGACGGGAGTCTGCCAAGGGGCCGTCCAGCGGGCGGCCCCTTCTCTTTGCCCGCTGATCTCGCGCCTTCCGGGCGCGCGGGAGCTCGCGCCCGGCGCCGCGGCTCAGGCTTCGGTCGCGGCCGGGTCGAGGCCGCGGCGGCGCAGCCAGGCCAGCGCGACGGCGGCCACCACCAGCACCGCGGCGGCGCCGGCGATGGTCGGCCAGGGCAGGTACTCCCCCTCCCCGGCCAGGCTCCGCCCGATCCGCTCGACGCTGTCGGCGGCGCGCTCCACCAGCAGCTCCTGGGGCGTCCGGCTGCGCGGGTTGAAGCCGGCCAGGCGGCGGCGCACGCGCTCCTTGGCGAGCTCGTCAGAGACCTCGGGGAAGGCATCGGAGAGCGCCCCCAGCACGTCGGCCAGGTGCCCCACGCCGCCCCCGCCGGCGCCCGCCCCGAGCCAGCGGTCGATCGACTCCGAGAGGTGGTCGGCGCCCTTGTGGCTCATGGCGCCTCCCCCATCTCCCGGCGCAGGTTGCTGACGCCGCGGAAGACCAGCAGCTTGATCGCCCCCTCGCTGCGGTTCATCACCTTGCCCACCTCCCTGTTGCGCATCCCCGCGAAGAAGCGGAGAAGGATCGCCTGCCGCTGGTCCGGCGGCAGCTTGCGGATCGCCTCGTGGAGCTCGCCGTCCTGCTCCTTGACCAGCCAGAGCTCGTCCGGCTCGGGCTCGGCCGAGGCCAGGGGCGCCTCCTCCTTGAGCTCCAGCCAGGCCGGCCGGCGCCGGTCCCGGGCGAGCAGGTTGCTGGCCACCCGGTAGAGCCAGGCGGAGTAGGGCACCCCCCGCCAGCTGAAGTTGGGCAGGTCCTCGAGCGCGCGCTGAAAGGTGGCGGCGGTCACGTCCTCGGCCTGCTCGCGGCTGCCGCAGTGGTAGTAGACGTAGGAGTAGATCTGGTCGAAATAGCGGTCATAGAGCCTGTGGAACGCCGCGTGGTCGCGCTGGGCGGCCTCGACCAGGAGCCTCTCCTCCTCGAGCTCCGCCTCAGTCTTGCGCACTCGACGCCCCTTGCAAGCCGACCGCCATAGGTTTGGTTACTCTACCGGCGGGCCGCCGCCACGCCTTCAGGCGATCAGGCCGAGGCGCCGGCCGGCGCTCTCGAAGACCTCCAGGGTGGCGTCCAGCTGGGCCCGAGTGTGCTCGCTGGTGACGATGGTGCGGATCCGGCTCTGCTCCCGCCGGACCATCGGGAAGACGATCGGCTGGGCGAAGATGCCGCCGTCGGAGAGGGCGTCGGAGAGCTTGTTGGCCCGCTCGGGGTCGCCGGCGATGACCGGGGTGATGGGGGTCTCGCTGACCCCGGTGTCGAAGCCCAGGGCGGCGAGCTGGGCCTTGAAGTAGCGGGTGTTGGCCCACAGGCGCTCGATCCGGTCGGGCTCGTCCAGGAGCACGTCGATGGCCGCGATGCAGGCGGCGGCGACGCCCGGCGGGTGGGAGGTGGAGAACAGGAAGGGGCGGGCCTTGGCCACCAGGTACTCGCGCAGGGCGGCGCTGCCGGCGGCGTACCCGCCCAGCACCCCCATGGCCTTGGAGAGGGTGCCGACCTGGATGTTGACCCGGCCGTCGAGCCCGAAGTGGTTGACGCTGCCCCGGCCGTTCTGGCCCAGCACCCCGGAGGCGTGGGCGTCGTCGACCATGACCATCGCCTCGTGGTGCTCGGCGCGCTCGACGATGCCGGGCAGGGGCGCGATGTCGCCGTCCATCGAGAACACCCCGTCGGTGACGATCAGCTTGCGGCGGTACCTGCCGGCCTGGCCCAGGGCCGCCTCCAGGGAGTCGAGGTCGGCGTGCTTGTAGACCAGCCGGTCGGCCTTGGTCAGGCGGATGCCGTCGATGATGCTGGCGTGGTTGAGCTCGTCGCTGATGACCACGTCGCCCTCGACCAGGACGCAGGAGAGGATGCCGAGGTTGGTGGCGTAGCCGGACTGCAGGGTCAGGCAGGCCTCGGTGTGCTTGAAGTCCGCCAGGCGACGCTCGAGCTCCTCGTGGATCGTCATGGTGCCGGCGATGGTCCGAACCGCGCCCGAGCCGGCGCCCCATTCCTCGGTCGCCTTGATCATGGCCCGCTCGAGGCTTGGATGGGTCGTCAGCCCGAGGTAGTTG
>DASZGP010000272.1:0-18823 GCA_035938695.1 Candidatus Dormiibacterota bacterium
AAGCAGCCAACCCGCAGCGCGAAGTTCCCGACGCCCGCGCCTCCTGCCACCTGGCGGACCGCCAGCGTGCCGGCGACGGCGATGAGGCCCGCCGCAAGCACCGGCAGCGCCGCCCTGAAGAGAGTGGTGCCGGGCAGCAACCTGTCCATGTACCGCATCCGCTGAATCAACCCGATCATGACCGCAGCGAAGAAGGTCACCACCACCCCTTGGTAGCCGAAGCGCATGGCCATCAGGCCGAGGGCGACGAGCAGGAAGACGTTGATCTGAGCCCCCATCACCAGGGTGGGCTTGGTCTTCCCGGCGGCGACGTAGAAGAGCTGCCAAAGGGTGCCCACGGCGTTGAGGGTCTCGCCCACCCCCTCGACCACCAGCAGCGGCACGATCGGCGTCCAGCGCGGCCCGAGTGCGTATCGGACGATATCGGGCGCGAACACCGCGAGGCCGAGGCCCGCCGGCACGGCCCAGACCAGGACCAGCTGGCCGCTGAGCTCGAACGCTCGCTTCAGGCTGGCGGGATCGGTGATGCGGCAGATCACCGGGAAGAGGACGGCGCCGACCAGCTGCTCCGCGGTGTCGATCCGATCTCCGATGCTAATCGTCAGCCGGTAGAGCCCGATGAAACCGATCCCCAGCGCCACCTGGAGCTCGAGCGAGATGCCGTAGGCGGCGACACTGCCCAGGATCCCCGCCAGCCACAGTGGCACGCCGAAGCTCAGGAATCGCAGCAGCTCGGCGCGCGGCACGGTCCGCCGCAGCCGTGGCAGCCGCGGCGCCCTGGCCCACAACAGCGCCGCGCTGATCAGGGTGCTGGTGACCAGGCCCCATGCCAGCGCCCAGTACCCGGCGCCACGGAAGGCCAGGACCAGGCTGACCACCAGTCCGACCATCGGACCTGCGGTGGTGGTCACGCGGTTGAGCCACCAGCGCAGCTCGCGCTGCACGTAGACCCTGAGAACCTCCGCCGGCAGCTGGATCCCGAGCACGGCCAGCAGCAGGCAGAGGGGGACCAGGTTGGCCCGTTGGTAGAGCACCGCCGTGACCACCGCCGCGCCGGCGGTGATGGCCAGGTAGACCGGCACCAGCCAGACCATCAGCGTGAACCCGTAGTCGTAGGCCTCACCGGGATCGGCGGGCAGCTGCACCAGGCTATCGGCGACGCGGAAGTTGAGGGCTTGCAGACCCAGGCCGGTGGCCACCACGGCGACACCCATCAACCCGTAGTCGCTCGGCGTGAGCAAGCGCGCGGTCACGAATCCGGCGACCAGGCGGGTCAACTCGAGCGCCACCACGCTTGCCGCGGTGATCACCAGTCCGCGCGCCGCGGCTCGCCCCAGACCACCGCCGCCGAGACTGGTCGGTAACGACGAATCGGCGATCGGCGGGTCAGCCGGTGGAAGCACTTTCGAAGATGATAGGCTGCCCCCCGATGAAGGCTACGGACTTGGTCCGGAGACTGGTTTCGAGAGCCGCCTGGCGGCTCCGGGCGAAGCGGGTGGGGAGCGCGGTCAAGGGCGCGGGGATCGGCTGGGCGGGGGGCCGCTACGGCTATCAGATGATCACGGTCGAGTACCCGCCGAGCGCGTCACCCGGACCCCGATATGGATACGGGCGGCCGCCTCATTCAGGTCTGAAGCGCATCCTCGACGGCCACCGGGATCGGTTCGCGTCGGAGTTGAGGGCTTTCCGGACTCTTCAGGACGACCTGCGGAAACTCCCCAGCCTGCCCACCGGGGACCCCCGCGACCCCCACCTGAAGCAGAATTGGTTCACCGGGCTGGACCCTATCGCGCTCTACGGTTACCTCCGCCTGCGTCGGCCCCGGCGCTACCTGGAGGTCGGCTCCGGCTACTCCACGAAGTTCGCCGCGCGGGCCAAGCGGGACGGCGACCTGGACACGGTCATCACGTCAATCGACCCCCAGCCGCGGGCGGAGATCGACCTGCTCTGCGACCGCATCATCCGCGAGCCTCTGGAGAACGTCGGCGCCAGCCCGTTCGAGGAACTCGAGAGCGGGGACGTCCTGCTGCTCGACTCGTCTCACTACGTGTTCATGAACTCGGACGTCACCGTCTTCTTCCTCGATGTCCTGCCCCGACTCAGGGAAGGCGTCCTGGTCGGGGTGCACGATGTCTTCTTTCCCAACGACTACTTTCCGGACTGGACCAGCCGCAACTACTCCGAGCAGTACCTGCTGGCGGCATACCTGCTGGCGGACTGTCCCTGGCTCCTCCCGCGCATGGCCTGCGCCTACGTCGACGGCGACTCCGAGCTCAAGGCGATCGTCGCCCCGCTCTGGGAGCGGCCCGACATGGTCGACGTGCCGAAGCTGGGGCTGAGCTTCTGGTTCGAGATCGGCCCCCGAGGCTAGCTCCGGCGCGCCACCAGGTTGCCGTACCACAGCGCCGCGACCTCGTCGCGCCGCCACCGGCCGATCACCTCCCTGGGGGTCGCCTCCGACCCGATCAGCGCGCAGGCGAAACCAAGACTCTCGAGCATGTCGACCAAGTCTTCGGGGTCGCGCCCGGCGGAACGAAGGCAGGCGGGGTTCAGCTCCACCACCAAGGTCGCCCTGGGGCTCCCGCGGAGCAGCGCGGCGGCTCCTTCCAGCACCTCGATCTCGGCGCCTTCGACGTCGACCTTGAGGAGATCCACCGGGCCTGTAACGACGTCGTCGAGACGGACCAGCGGCACCGGGACGCTGCCCACCTTGGCGGCCATCGGATGGTCGAAGAACGTGTTGCAGTCGGTGCCGTTGGTCAGGTTGAGGTCGCGCACCCCGGAGGCCGCCCCCACCGCGACAGGCAGGAAGGTGACGTTGGACGCCCGCTGCGCCGCGAGGTTGGATGCCAGCAGATCGATGTTCAGGGGCGCGGGCTCGAACGACCAGACGTGCCCGGCATCGCCCACCAGCCGGGACGCCAGCAGCGTGATGCACCCGATGTGCGCGCCGACGTCGACGGCTCTCATCCCGAAGGCCAGCGAGCCCTCGAAGAAACGGATCGTCTCGGGCTCGAAGGCTCGGTAGTAATCGACCAGCGGCGCGGGCACCTTCAGGGTCATGGTCGAGGCGCTGAAGACGATCTCGACCTCCTTGACCTCCGGCGGCGGGGCGGGCGGCGCCAGCTTCGAGACCAGCGCGCGGCGACCGGCCCTGGCCCAGTCCTTGAGCAGCATCGGCCCAAGCCTACCCCGCCGCTTTGACCTCGCGACGGCCGCGGTCCTTGAGGCGCAGAAAGGGGCGCTCCACGACGTAGTAGGAGATGCTGGCGAGCAACAGGCCAAGCAGGATCGCCAGCGGCGTGTACTCGATCCGGCGCAGAGACCCGTGGTGGAGGTGAACGAGCAGGAACGCCTCGCCACTCCAGAAGTACAGCGAGTAAGAGATCAGGCCGATCCAACGGAACGGCCGGGTCGTCAGCAGCCTCGACGACTTGGAACCCTCGCCCAGCGATGAGGCCGTCAGGAAAAGCGGAACCGCCACGATCAGCAGCGTGGCGCCTGCCGTGTAGAGAAGGGAACGCTGGGGCGCGGCGAAGACCGACATGGCGACCAGCAGCCCGGCCGCGATCAGGCCAAGAAGGTCGGTGTGGCGAGCCAGCCACGCCACCGACTCGCGATGGTAGACCAGCAAGGCCGCGGCGCAGGCGCCGGCGGCCAGCTCGGCGGCGCGGATGTCGGGGGCGTAGTAGAGCCGGTACCAAGGGGTGCCGCCGGCCAGCAGCGTGACGCGCTCCAAGGTGGAGCCGACGGCGATCACCAGCGTACCCATCATCACCGCCCGGCGGTTCCCGAACAGCAGCAGGCCGGTGAGCAGCAGCGGCCAGACGAGGTAGAACTGCTCCTCGACCGCCAGGCTCCAGGCCAGCGCGATGCCCACCTGGAGGGAGTGGCCGGCGGCGGCGTAGAGATTGCTGAAGTACAGCCCGGCCCGCACCGCCGCGCTGAGCATCTCGCGCTGCTGCGCGCCCGAGCTGGCGACCAGCGCCGCGCCGATGTAGCAGACCAGGACGACGATGAACACCGGCAGGATTCGCAGGATCCGGCGACGGTAGAAGCCGGGGATGGAGATCCGTCCGCGGACCTGCGATTCCCGGAGCAGGAGCAGGGTGATCAGGAAGCCGGAAAGGATGAAGAAGAGGTCGACCCCGACCGCGCCGCCGGGCATCAGCTCCTGGCCGTAGTCGGTGTGGAACAGCACCACCAGGCCGACCGCGATGGCGCGCACGCCGTCGAGCGCGGGCAAGCGGCCGGGGTGAGAGCTGGCTGGGGCGGGCGAATCGTGGTCC
Source organism: Candidatus Dormiibacterota bacterium (assembly GCA_035938695.1). GTDB lineage: Bacteria > Chloroflexota > Dormibacteria > DASZGP01 > DASZGP01 > DASZGP01. The sequence continues at coordinate 4,290 of DASZGP010000272.1, forward strand.
GCGGGCAAGCTGTGATCCTAGCTAAACCGCGAGCCCGGCCCTCGGGAACGGTCCAGAGGGAACGGCTGCTCCGAGCTAACCGGGGACCAGCTCGACGGCGGCGAAACGCTCGATCACCGCCAGCGCCGCGTCGACCTGCTCCGGCGCGAGGCGGCGCTTCCAGGATTCCCCCTCCTGGGAGGTCAGGCGCTTGACCTCCCAGCCTGTCCCCTCCCGGTCGTTCTCTCGCAGGAATGTCCCCACCCCCGGCCCCCAATCCAGGCCGCTGCGGGCCAGGAGGTCGCGGATGTGGCGCTCGGGATCGGCGGTCACCAGCTCGTGGGATGACACGATCCAGTCGGGATGCCGCCCGGCGGTCGCCATCAACTCGGTGTCGAGGGCGCAGATCGCCCAGGTCGCGTTGGCCACCGGCTCGGCGGGCGGAGGCCAGAGGCCGAGCGGCTCCAGGCGGGCGCGCACGATGGGGTTGTCGACCAGGTCGGCGGCGCCCCACTTCCGCTCCAGCCAGCTGGCCAGGATGTTCAAAACGCCCCGGTGCACCACCACCACGCGGGGCCGGTAGATCTCCGCCACCCACTCGGAGGTGAACACCGAGCGCACGCTCTTGACCACTCGAGCGCCGGCGAAGCCACGGCGCCGGCGACCGAGGGGGATCAGGGCGGCCCGGGCCAGCCCGGCGTGAACCCTCGCCAGGCTCGCCGCGACGCGGCCCAGCGGGGTGTGTGGCCAGGGGCCGACCTCGAAGGCCATCTCCCAGATCAGCCGGTATGCCGGAGACACATCCCCGGGATGGAGTACGGGCAGCTTGCCAACGTCCCGGATGCCGATCTCGGCATAGGGGCTCATGACCCCGTTGTCAGGCTCCTCGACGTAATCCACGCCGGGCGCGGCGGCGAAGGCCCGACCCAGCCACGTGGTCCCCGATCGTGGCAGGCCCAGAATCAGGACGCGGGGTGATTCCTGAGGGGGCATCCGCCGAGGACTCTAATAATTGATCCTGTGAGCTACCTGTGCGCCGAGGGGATGGCTTCCACCGCCTCCGCGAGGGTCGCCTGGAAGTCCCGGCCGATGGCGTCCCAGCCGAAGTGGCGCTCGACCAGGTCGCGGCCCAGGCGGGCCATGCGGTGCCGCCGGGCGGTGTCGGCCAGGAGCGTGGCAGCGGCGGCGGCGAACTGCGCCGGGGTCGAGGCCACGGCCACGGCCTCGCCATCCTCCACCCCCAGGCCCTCGACCGCGAGGGCGGTGCCGAGCACCGGGATGCCGCTGGCCAGGGCCTCCAGCACCTTGAGCCGAGTGCCCCCGCCCATCCGCAGGGGCACCACGAAGACGTCGGCGGCGGCCATGTAGGGCCGCACGTCAGGCACCCGGCCGACGACCTCGAACCCCACCTCGGGCCGGTGCAGGGCCTGGACCTCGCGGGTCACGTCGCGGCCGACGAGGCGGACCCGGGCGTCCGGCAGCGCCTGGCGGATCGCGGGCCAGACTGTCTCCCCCAGCCACAGCGCGGCGTCCACGTTGGGGGTGTAGCCGAAGGTCGCCGTCATCAGGAACTCGGCGCCGCGGGCCTCGGCGTGGTCCACGAAGTCGAAGTAGGCGAGGTCGACGCCGTTGGGATGGACCTTCCAGCGCCGCGCCGCCGCCAGCCCCGCGAGCCGCTCCCGGTCGAGGTCGGACACCACCACCACCGAGGCGGCGCGGGGCAGCGCGGTGGCCTCCATCCGCTCGTATTTGCGGGCGTCGACGGCGAGGTGGACCCGGGTGCGCAGCCGCCGCCCGCCCACCCCCATCTGGCGGACGACGTCGGACTCGACGTTGTGGACGTTGGCCACGAAGGGCAGCCCGAGCGCCTCAAGCTCGGGGTGGAGGGCGTAGCAGTGCTGGTCCAGGACGGCCAGGTCGTACTGGCCCGAGGCCACCCCGGCCAGGGCTCGCAGCACCGGCTCGGAGCGGACCGACCAGCAGGTCTCGGGGAGGGCGGCCACGAAGGTCATCAGCTTCTCGGCGGGGCTGCGGCGGAGGCGCGCCGGCAGGTACTGGAAGGTCAGGCCCGGCGGCAGCGGCGCCGGCCAGGTGGCGGGCTGGGAGTCGACCGCCCAGAAGTCGATCGTGTGGCCCGCGGCCAGGGCCGCCCGGACCATGTGGAAGACCCTGATCTTGCCGCCGCTGTCGGGCGGCGCCGGGCTGTAGTTGGCGACCCAGAGGATCCGCAGGGTCAGGACTCCAGGCGGCCGCTGAGGAGGCGGTCGTAGACGTCCAGGGTGGCGGCCAATGCCTGATCCCAGGTGAACTCGGCGGCGCGCCGAGCCCCGTCGAGGCGGAGCCGCCCCACCAGCTCGGGATCGGTCGACAGCCGCCGCATCGCCTCGGCCAGCTGCAGCGGGCGCTCAGGGTCGAAGGTCACCGCGACACCGGCCGACACCTCGCGCAGGGCCGGGATGTCGCTGTGGATCACCGCGGCGTGGAGCGCCATGGCTTCCGCCACCGGCAGGCCGAAGCCCTCCCAGAGCGACGGCAGGACGATCGCCGTCGCGCCCCGGATCAGGCGGCGCAGGTCGTCGGCTGCCAGGAAACCGAGGTAACGGACCCGGCCGCGCAAGGCCGGGTAGCGGTCGACGGCCCGCTCGAAGCGGCGGATGTGCTCGTCCGGCCAGGGGCCCGCCAGCCAGACCTCCTCGGGCAGGTCGGCGCAGAGCGCGGCGGCCTGGAGCAGGCCGGCCAGGTTCTTGTTGGCGTTGGGGCCGCCGTAGTAGAGGAAGTAGCGGTCGTCCGAGGGCGGGCAGGTGGGGCGGGCGTCGCGGAGGGCGATGTCCACCCCCGGCGGCGCCAGCACGGCCCGCCCGGGAGCGAAGCCGAGATGGGTCTCGAGGTCCTTCTGGGTGGCCTCGGAGATGGCCAGCACCATCGGCACCCGGCGCAGTGCCCGTAGGTAACGGGCATACCCGATGCGCTCCAGGGGGCTCCGCAGCGGGATGCCCTCCAGCAGCGGGATGAGGTCGTAGACCGTGGTCGTGGTGATCCGGCCGGGCAGCGCGGTCAGGGCCTGGGGGTCGGTGACGTGCACCACCCGCACATCGCTGGCGCGGTTGCGGCGGGACAGGCCGAACTGGGCGAAGAGCCAGCTGGCGCGGTAGGCCGGCATCGGCGGCCGCCGCAGGCTGAGCAGGGTGTGCGGCGGGCGCGGCTCAAAGGGCAGGTCGCCGCTCCAGCCCCAGAACTCGATCGGGATCTGGGACTGGCGGTTGAGCTCGGCCGCCAGCCCGCGGACGTAGGTGCCGATGCCCCGCGACTGGTGCGAGTTCTGCAGCGCGGTGAGGTCGAACGCGACCTTGGGCGCGTTCATCGGCCCCGGTCCCACAGCTCGCGGTTGGCCCGGTACCAGGCGACCGTGCGCTCCAAACCCTGGGCCAGCCCGATGCGCGGCTTCCAGCCCAGGTCGCGTTCGATGGCCGAGGTGTCGGCGACCAGGCGCATGGGGTCGCCGGGCCGCTCGCCGGCGTCCTCGACCTCCAGACCTCGGCCCAGCGCGGTCCCCAGCGCGGCCACCACGTCGAGCATCAGCACGCCGTCGCCGGTGCCGATGTTGTAGACCCGCCGTCCGGGCAGCCCGAGGACCCGCAGGTGGGCTTCGGCGATGTCCTCGACGAAGACGTAGTCGCGGCGCTGCCGCCCGCCCCAGTACATCCGCAGCGGCTCGCCGCGCAGCCCGGCGCGGACCCAGGCCGGCACCGCCCGGGTCACCGGCTCCTGGAGGTCGGCGGGGCCGTAGGCGTTGAAGTAGCGCAGCGAGACGGAGTCGAACCCGAAGGCCTGGGCATAGCCGCCCAGGACCACCTCGAAGGCCAGCTTGCTGGCGCCGTAGAGCTGGATCGGGTCCTTGGGGTGGTCCTCCGGCACCGGCACCACCCGGGGCTCCCCGTAGACCGCCGCCGAGGACGAGAAGACCAGCTGGCCGGTCCCGGCGCGGCGCATCGCCTCGACCAGGCGCGTGCCGTTCACGACGTTGTTCTCGACGTATCCCAGGGGGTCGCTGAAGGAGCCGGCGATGATGCTGGAGGCCGCGAAGTGCATCGCCGCGTCGCAGCCCGCGAGGGCCCGGTCCAGCGCGGCGGTGTCCGCCAGCCCGGCCACCACCAGGGTGGCGCGGGGGTCGACCAGCTCCTCCCGACCGGTGCTGAGGTCGTCGTAGACCACCACCTCATCGCCCCGGTCGAGGAGCATGCGGGCGACGTTGGAGCCGATGAAACCGGCGCCGCCGGTGACCAGGACGCGGCTCACGGGACAGCCGCCGATGGCGCCAGGCCCCGGGTCTCGCCGGCGGCCTGGATGACCCGGGCGAGGTCGGGCAGGGTGGCGCGGAGGGAGAAGCGTTCTTGAGCCAGCTGCCGCCCGCGCCGCCCCATCGCGGCGCGCAGGCCGGGGTCGGCGCAGATGCCCTCCAGCGCACCGGCCCAGCCCTCGGGCCCGTCGACCAGGAGGCCGCTGCCGCCATCCTCGACCACCTCCGCGGAGGCACCCAGCCGCGACGCCACCACCGGCGCGCCCACGGCCATGTACTGGATCGCCTTGAAGGCGCACTTGCCGCGGGTCCACTCGCTGTCCTGCAGAGGCATCAGGCCGACGTCCATGGCCCGCAGATCATCGGCCTCCCGGGCCATGCTCCAGGCCCGCACCTCGGCCCGAGGCAGGTCGAGAGCCGCCAGGCGGGGGTCGCCGACCAGCAGGAAGTCCACCTCCGGCCGCCGGGTCGCGAGCTCGGCCAGCGATCCGGCGACGTCGCGAACGTGGACGCTGGTCGAGGGGCCGCCGATCCAACCGACCGTGAGCCGGCCGGGCGGTCGCGACGGCGGCGGCGACAGCGCGTCGGTGTCCACCGCGGTGGGAATGACGGTGACGGTGGGATTGTGGCGGCGGGCGTACTCCGCGAGGTGCCGGTTGCCCGCGATCACCGCGGCGCAGCGGCGCAGCACCGGGCCCAGGTCGCGGCCGTACTTCAGGCGGTAGAGCAGGCGCCGGCCGCCCCCGCCGGCGTAGGGGAAGGGGGCGTAGAGGGCGTCGTCGAAGCTGAAAACCACCGGCGCCCGGCCCCGGGCCAGCGCGGTCTCCAGCCAGGGCGGGCCGAACGGGAAGGCCTCGCGGTGGAGCACCACCACGTCGGCGTCGAGGCCGCGCAGCACCAGCCCGAGGCGGCGGGCTGTGGCCCGCAGCAGGCCGCCGACCTTCGCCGGCAGGTGTCCCGGGGCGTGCATCACCTCGAACAGCGCCTCGTCGCTGAAGGGGTGCACGCTGACCTCCAGCCCGAGGGCGCGGAGACCCGGAAGGTACTGATAGACGCGCTGCCGCGAGCTGGCGTCGAGGGCGGTGTGGTTGGTAACGAAGGCGACCCTCACCCCGCCGCCTCCAGCGCCAAGCGGTGCATCCGGGCCGCCGACTCGGGCCAGCTGTAGGCGCGGGAACGCGCCAGGGCACGGCGGCCGGCGCGGACCCGCTCGGTCGAGTCCAGCAGCGTGGCGGCGGCGGCGGCCAGGGCCTCGGCGTCGTCCGGCGGGACGGCCAGGCCGCCGTCGCCCAGGACCTCCGGGAGCGAGCCCCGATCGGAGCACAGCACCGGGGTCCCGCAGGCCATCGCCTCCAGCACCGGCAGCCCGAAGCCTTCGTGGCGCGAGGGGAAGACGAAGAGCTCGGCGCCGGCCATCAGGTCGGCCTTGTCGCGGTCGTCGACGTAGCCCAGGAACCGGGCCCTGGCGCCCAGGCCCAACTCCGCGGCCAACCCTCGCAGGCCGGCCTCGGCGCCCTTGTCCGGCCCCGCCACCACCACGCCCAGGTCGGAGTGGCGAGCGGCCAGGCGAAGGACGGCGCCGACATTCTTGTGGGGCGCCAGCGCGCCGACGTAGAGCAGGTAGGGCCGGGGCGCCGCGAGGCGCTCCAGGGTGGCCCTGACCTCCGCCGCCGGGCGGGGGCGGAAGAGCTCCGGGTCGCAGGCCGGTGAGACCACCGCGAGGCGCCCTTCCAGGCGCGGGAAGCGCTCCAGCAGCTCGGCCTCGACGCTCTCCGAGACGACGGCCACGCGGCGCGCCCCGGCCACCACCTGGCGGGTCGCGACGGTCAGCTTGAGTCGGCTGAGGCGGCCGTAGCTGTGCGGGTGGGCCAGGAAGTGGACGTCGTGGACCACCGCCACCGACGGCGGCAGCCCCGGACCCACCGGAAGGTACTGCTCGGGCACCAGCAGCACGTCGAGCCGCCGGCCGCGCACCGCGCCACCCAGGGCCAGGGGCCAGGCCAGGCTGCTCTCGGCGCCGCGCACCCCGACCTGGCTGGCGCCGTCCACCCCAAGGTCGGCGCCGGGCGCGGTGAAGACGGTCAGGCGCAGGTCGCGGCGGGCCAGGCCCTGGAGCAGGTGGTGGGCGTAGTACTCGACCCCGGTCCGCACCGGCCGCCGGGCCACTGTCAGACAGCGCGCGTCGTAGCCCAGGCGCAGCGGTTCCCGGCCGGCCGCGCTCACCGCCGTGCCCGCCACGCTGGCGTCACGCCGCCTCGGAGTAGGCCACGAGCGTGGCGCGGGCGGTGCCGTCCCAGCTGAACTCGGCGGCGCGGCGGCGACCCCGGGCGGCCAGGTCGGCCTGGCGCGCGGCATCGCCGAGGACGTCGGCCAGCCGCGCCGCCAGAGCCTCCGGGTCACCCGCCGGGACCACCTCGGCGGCTCCACCGGAGACCTCCACCAGGGCCCGCGCGTCGGAGATCACCACCGGCGCACCGGCGGCCATGGCCTCCAGCACCGGCAGCCCGAAGCCCTCGGCCAACGAGGGGTAGACGAAGCACCCGGCGGCGGCCATCAGGGCCGCGACCACCTCGTCCGTCAGGTACCCGAGCCGGACCACGCCGGCGGCCGCCGCGGCGTCGGCGGCGGTCAGCAGCGGGGCGCTCTTCCAGCCCGGACGCCCGACGATCAGGAGGCGATGGGGCAGCCCCGCTCGGCGGCGCGCCAGGGTGAAGGCCTGGACCAGGCCGGTGACATCCTTGCGCGGCTCCAGGGTGCCCACGAAGAGCGCGTAGGGCGCGTCCCCGCTGAGCCGGCGGGCCGCTTCGACAGCCGCCAGCGCGGGGGCGGCGGCGAAGACCGCCGCCGGGGCCTCGGGAATAACCCGGATCCTGTCCGCCGCCAGCCCCAGGTGCTCACGCACCGCCGCCGCGGTGGCCTCGGACACCGCGATCACCAGCCGAGCCCCGCTCAGCGACCGCCGCAGCCCAAGCTGGTGGAGGACCCGGTCCTTCCAAGGGAAGAAGGCCGGATGGGTCAGGAAGCAGAGGTCGTGGACCGTCAGGACCCGGGGCGTGGCCCCGCTGGCCATGTGGTCGACGTGGGGGGAGTGGAAGAGGTCCAGCGGACCCGCCGCGGCGGTCACCGAGGGCCCCAACCCGGCCAGCCAGCGCAGCTTGAGGAGTCGTTCCGACCCCGGCACCCGGACCACTCCGAAGTTGGCCGGGGGATCGGCGACCGGCGGCCGGTCGCCGTGGCGCGAGTCCACCACCAGGAGCCGGAACTCGTGCTCCGGGCCGGTCTCGGCCAGGGCGGCGAGCAGCTGCCGGGCGTAACGGCCGGTGCCGGTGGGGCGGCTCCAGCAGGCCAGCCGCGCGTCGATGCCGATGCGCAGGTCAGACCCCTCCGCCGACGGCCGTCCGCGTCCCCAGCCGGTCGGCGACGGTTTCCGCCAGCCCGTCCTGCCAGATTTCCCAGGGATGGCCTTCGGCGACCCGGCGGCCCTCCTCCCCCAGCCGCGCGACATGGTCGCGGTCGGCCACCATGCCGGCCAGGATCTCGGTCAGCCGGTCAATGTCGCGGGCCGGGTAGACCACCCCCCCGCCCTCGGCGGCGACGATCTCGCTGGCGCCGCAGGCGTCGCTGACCACCGCCGGGCGGCCGGCGGCCATGGCCTCCAGGACCACCAGCCCGAAGCCGTCCTCGAACGACGGCAGGACCAGGACGTCGGCCGCGCTGAGGTAGCGCTGGACCGGCTGCTGGAAGTTCTCCAGCCGAACCGGCACCGTCGGATGGAGCGCCAGCAGCCGCGGCACCTCCGGCTCGTGGTCGCCGACCAGGACCAGCTCGAAGCTGCCGGGGTCCAGCCGGGCGCAGGCGGCCAGCAGGACGTGGATCCCTTTGCGCATCCCGACCTGGCCGACGAAGACGATGTGGAGGCGGTCGCGGTCCGGCAGCGGGGTGGGGGTGAAGCGGTCGAGGTCGACGCCATGAGCCAGCACCACCACGCGCTCCGGCTCGATGCCGCTGCGGACGAAGGTCTGCTTGGCCATCCGCGAGGGGACCACCAGGGTCTCGGCGGTGTGGTACTCGGCGCGGTGGCGGTCAAGCAGGCGGTCGTTGAACTCCGACGGTGGACCCTCCAGACCGGCGTCCCGCTTGGCCTCGGTGACCACCGCGCGCTGGTAGTCGATATGCGAGGTGCCGCAGAGCAGGAAGCGCCGCTGGTCGTGGCGGCGCGCCAGGCGCAGGGTCGCCAGGGACATCCCGGCCAGGCTCATCACCGGCCCGTCACCGCGCCACAGGCTGGTGGCCAGCAGGTCGAACATCACGTCCCGGGTCAGGAGCTGGTAGGCCCGGCCCCGCTCGGTCCGGCCCAGCAGGGGCAGGGTCCGGATCGGCACCATGACCTGACGCCAGTCGGCCCGGGGTACCAGCCCCGGCGGGGCGTACACCCGCCGCAGCAGGCCGTGGCGGGAGAGGGCCATGGCAGCCTGCTCGGCGATCAAGCCCAGTGAGGGCGCGCCGAGGCGGACGGAGCAGAAGAGGTTCAGCACCTGGGGGTCAGGCCGGAGCCCCGGTCAGGGCCGCGACCTCCTTGGCTGGGACGGTGGCCCAGCTGGTGGCGGCCCCGACGAACAGCCAGAGGATCATCAGGGCCGGGTTGAAGGTCTCGAAGGGCAGGAAGAGGTTGAAGAAGATGGCGCCCAGGACGCCGGCCGCGGCTCCCACCAGGATCCACTCCCCGGGCCGGTCGCGGGCCAAGCGGGCCCGGGCCAGGAGGCTGACCGTCGCCACCACGTGGAAGGCGATGAAGAGCACCAACCCGACCACGCCGAGCTGGAGCACGACCTGGCTGTAGCCGCCCTCGATCCCGGGCGCGTCGGAGTTGCCGAGGAAAGCCACGGTGTTGCCGGCGGCCCCCAGGCCCAGCCCCAGCGGATGCTGGAAGGCCAGCGTGATGTACTCCTGCGCCCGGTCCAGGTGGTTGTTGGCGGAGAAGTCCTGCTGGCTGGCGACCTGGTTGTAGACGTCGGTGTAGTGGAAGAACTGGTCGGCCACGATCAGCCCGGCGCCGACCACCGCGACCGTCAGGACGAGGGTGCCGAGGCGCTTGCGGGAGAAGAGGACGACCACCATGCAGGCGATCCCGGCGCCCGCCCAGGAGCTGCGGTGGAAGCTGGCGATCAGGCCGGCGCCCATCGCCAGGATGGTGAATATGCGGCCCCGGCGCTGCCAGGAAGAGTTGTCCAAGGTGTCGCCGCCCTGGATCATCCGCGCCAGCGCCAGGGGGAGGAGGATCATCAGGAAGGAGCCGAAGTAGCCTTCGCTGCCGAGCAGGGAGGCCGCCCGGGGCAGCCCCGACCCGGTGGTCTGGAGGTAGGTGTCGGGGAGGTGGTTGGCGGTCACGATGTAGAAGTTGGGCCCCAGCAGAACGGGCTGGAGGACGCCGAAGACGGCCAGCACCGCACCCGTCTGGAAGAGGAAGTCGGTGGACTTGAGGACGCCGGCGAAGGCCACCCGCCCGGTCCAGTAAGCGACCTGGAACTGGAGCAGGGCGTTGGCCCCGTAGACGCCGGCCAGGAAGGAGGGCGCCAGCGGGGTGTAGAGCAGGGTCCAGACGGCGAAGGCCAGCATCAGAAGGTCCAGCGCCCGGCCCTCCAGGCGCAGCCCGCCGCGCATCTGGATCGACCGGATCGCCACCGCCACCAGCAGGACGATCTGCCAGCGCGAGAGCAGGGAGATGGTGGAGATCGACAGCCCGATCTTGTAGCCCATGATCGTCTCCAGGTAGTAGAAGATCGAGATCACCACGAAGAAGAGCTTGAGGGCTCGGCCGGGCTGGACCAGCAGCACCGGGATCACCCCGGTCAGGACGATGGCCAACAGGCCGATGGCCGAGAGCGCCGGCCCCGCGACCGCCACCGCGACACCCAGGAGCAGCGCCGCCGCCACGCCCAGCCAGGCCGAGGACGTGCCCCGCAGCCAGTGGCGCTGGCCCGGCGCGAGCATCACCGGTCCTCCGGAGGGCCGGCTTGGGAGCTGGCCCCGGCGCGCCCTTCCGCGGCCCGCGCGGCCGCCTGGCGGGCCTCGATTCGCTTGACCCCGAGGAGGAACATGTAGAACCCCGTGAAAACCGACCAGGCGAAGCCCGCGATCCCGTCGCGGAATCCCTGGGAGCGGAGGTAGCTGGAGAGAAACCGCCGGCCCGGCAGCAGGACCAGGTCGTGGAGCGCCCCGTGCTCCGGCAGGCCGTGATCACGGTCAGTGTAGAAGTTCTGCTTCCGGACCAGATCGGCGATGGTCGGATACGGGTGATGGACGAGGCGGTGCCGGAGCTTGACCACCGCCGCGCCGTCGGGCAGCTCCAGCTTCTCGTGAGTCCCCCCGGCGAACCGCCCGGCGCCACGCCTGAAGAGGCGGATCGCGGGCCGGTCCTCGGCGTGCCACAAGGGCCTGCCGAGGAGGTGGTTGAGCAGGCTGATGCGCGCCGCCACCACCGCGCCCGGGTTGGCGATCAGCTGGCGGACCTCGGCCAGCAGCTCAGGCGGGGCGGTCTCGTCGGAGTCCACGGCCATGATCCAGTCTCCGCTGGAGCCGTCGATGGCCAGGTTGCGCTGCTGGGCGAAGTCGGCCATCGGGTGGGTTATGACCCGCGCCCCACGGGCTTCGGCGACGGCGATCGTGCGGTCCCGGCTCTGGTCGTCGACGACCACGATCTCGGCGCCCAGCGGGGCCAGCGAGTCCAGGCAGGCGCCGATCCGGGCCTCGGCGTCGCGGGCCAGGACCATCACCGTGAGCCACGGCGCGCCGCTCACCGGGCGCCCTCCAGCAGCCGCACCACCTCGGCCTCGATGCGCTCGATGTTGCGGCGGGCATCGAAGCGCTCCAGGGCGGCGCCCCGGCCGGCGGCGACCAGGCTCCGGCGCAGGTCCGCGTCCTCCAGCACCCGGCGCAGCGCGTCCGCCAGCGCCGCGACGTCGCCCGGAGGCACCAGCAATGCGGTCTGGCCGTCGTCGAGGAACTCCGGGATCGAACCGGAGGTGCTGCTGACCACCGGCACCCCGCAGGCCAGGGCCTGGAGGTTGACCATGCCCACCTGCTCCTCCCACTTGCGCGTCGGCCGTGAGGGCGAGGCCACCAGCGTGGCTCCACGCAGCAGGGCGGGTACGCGCGCGTTCTGGACCGCGCCCAGAAAGCGCACCGAGCCGCCGCAGCCGAGCCCCTCGGCGAAGGTCTCGGCGGCGGCACGGTCAGGTCCGTCGCCGGCGATCACCAAGGTCCCGCGGAGGACCGCCGGGAGCTGGGAGAAGGCCTCGACCAGGTCCAGAACTCCCTTGGCGGCGTCGACGCGGCCGACGAACAGCAGCCAGGGTCCGGTCCCCGGCAGCGTCTCGGAGGGACCCTCGGGCGAGAACTCGTCGGTGTCCACGCCCCAGGTGCCGTAGAGCGCCCTGATGGTCCGCGCCGCCGGCGCCCCGGCCGCCCGCAGGTTGGCCTCGGCGCCGGCGTTGACGGCGATCACCAGGCCGGCGGTGCGGAGGTAGGGGGCGAGCAGGAAGGGCAGCATCCGGGCGATTCGCGGCGAGAACTTCCGCTCCAGGGGCACGTTCTCCAGTGACGCCACCACCAGCGGCACCCGCAGCAGGCGGGCGTAGAGGGCGATGGTCCAGGCGTAGGGCATCTGCCGCAGGAAGAACGGCTCGACCCCGGAGAGCGCTCGCGGCCGTCCCCGCCAGAGCTGCCAGGCCAGGCTCAGGGGGTTGGAGTAGCGGCGCGCGGCGGCCAGCTCCTCGGCGCTCATGTCGCGGTAGGGGGCTTCGGTGTAGTAGTGCCGCAGGGTCAGCCTGTGGAAGTGCCGGGTCGGCTCCTGGACATCGCGCCGGATGCCGGTGCTGACCATGGCGAAGACCGGAGGCGTGCCGGTCCGGGTGGCCGCCACCGTCAGGCGTCCGCGTCGGCCGGTGAGGCCAGCCGCTGCGGCGCCGCCGCCAGCAGCGCCGGCGCGCCCAGCCCGCCCAGGACCAGGGTCGAGGTGACCGCGCCCAGCAGCCCCCGGGCGAAGACCCCGCCAAGCGGCCCCACCATCACCGCGCACGCGGCCGCGCAGACCGCCACGTAAAGGGCGGGGGCGGCCATGCGGCGCAGCTTGTGGGAGGCGTGTCCCAGTTCGTGGCGCAGGGCCAGGGCCTGGAACAGGACCGAGAGCACCGAGACCACCAGGAAGGCCAGGGGGATGGCGCGCGGGCCGAGCCAGGGGCTGAGGCCGATCAGGATCACGGCGTTGACCACTATGGTGACGGCGCTGATCGCTGCCACCGCGGTGGCCCGGCCGCGGGCGTAGAGCGCGTAGCCCAGCAGGGGGGCCAGCAGCTGGAGCGGCACCGCGAAGCAGTAGAGCCGCAGGAAGAGCACCGTGCTGGCCGCCGAGTGGGCGTCGAATGCGCCGCGCCGGAGGAAGACGTCGACGACCAGGTTGGCGTTGACGAAGAGGAGCGCCGCGACGAAGGTGATGCCCAGGCTGAGGACCCCCACCACCCGCATCAGGTAGGGCCCGAAATCGGCCTCGCTGGCCCGGGCCAGGCGAACGAAGATGATGCTGCTGAGCATCCCCGTCGAGAGCACCACCGGGACGCTGGTGATGCGCAGGGCGTAGGAGATCGCGGCCAGGGTGCCGGTCTGGGCCCCCAGCGCCACGGAGCGCTCGACCACCGCCAGGACCTGGCCCAGCGCCGCCGCCCCCATCAGGGCGGCCGAGGGCACCACCAGGCGCTTTAGCTCCTCGCGGATCAGCCCCGCGTCGGGCAGCTCCAGCAGGCCGACCGGGTCGCGCACTCCGGCCAGCAGGCGCTGCCCCGAGACCAGCAGCAGGATCGCGGCGCCGGCCAGGGCGCCGATGCCGTAGGCCGCGGTGCCCAGGCCGTGGAGGGCCAGCAGGCTGGCCACGATGGCCAGCGCCGGCAGGGCCTGGGCGAAGGTGGTGAAGCGCGCGTGGCCCCGGATGTTGAGCAGCGCGGTCAGCACCGCGGCGGAGTAGAGGGCGATGCTGGACCCGGCCACCCAGGGCATCAGCGAGCCCGCCGTGGCCAGCACCCGGCCGCCCGCCGAGGGGGCCAGGACGTGCACCAGCAACGCCGGCGCCAGCAGCGCCACCAGCAGCACCGGCAGGGTGGTGGCCAGGCCACCCAGCATCAGCGCGAAACCGACCTGGACGGTGTGGTGGCGGTCGCCCGCCTGGGCCAGGCGGCGGACGCCGCTGCCGTTGATGATGGGGCCGATCAGCAGGGTCTGCAGGAACTGGGGCAGGGCGATCGACAGCACCACCCCGTCGGCCGCCGCGCTGGTGCCGAAGGTGCGGGCGATCACCGACTCTCGCAGGAACCCGGCCAGCACCACGGTGGCCGACCCCACGACGACCATGGCATAGATCGTGGGCAGCCGGAAGCCATGCCGCCACGGGCTCACGCGGGCCAGCCAGGGACTGGTTGCGGTGCTGATGGCGGCCCTGGGCGGCGGCGCCTGAGGGGGATCGGCTTAGCCGACCTTCTCGGCCGGCGGTGCTGGTACCGGCAGGCTCACGCCGCCCGCGCCGTTGCTCCCAGCTTTGCCCTTGTCCCCGTAGTAGTAGTAGTAGTAATAGTCCTCGGTCGACTGCTTGCTGACCTTGTTCAGCACGATTCCCAGCAGGTTGGCGCGGACTCCGGACAGCGTGTCACGGGAGCGGAGCACCGCGGCCAGCCCGGTGCGACCCTGCTCGACCACCAGCACCACCCCGTCGGCCAGCCCGGAGAGGATCGTCGCGTCGGTCACCGAGCGCACCGGGGGAGTGTCCAGGATGATCACGTCGGCCTGCTGCTTGAGCGCCTCGATGGCTCGGTCCATGGCCGCCGAGCCGAGCATCTCCGACGGGTTGGGCGGGGTGGCGCCGCTGCAGACCACGCGCAGGTTGGCGACGTCGGTGTTGATCAGCACATTCCGCTCCGGCTCGTCCCCGATGAGCAGGTTGCCCAGACCGATGTTGGGGTGTCGGTTGAAGATCTTGTGCAGGGTGGGGCGGCGGAAGTCGGCGTCGACCAGGATCACCCGCTTGCCCGCCTGGGCCAGGGTGACGGCCAGGTTGCAGGCGGTGGTGGTCTTGCCCTCGGCGGGGATCGAAGAGGTGACGACGATGGTCCGGAGGTCGCGGTCGCCCATCGCGAACATCACGTTGGTGCGGATGGCGCGGTAGGACTCCGACAGCGGGTTGCGGGGGTTCTGCACCGTCACCAGGTCGAGGCCG
>DASZGP010000273.1:0-1856 GCA_035938695.1 Candidatus Dormiibacterota bacterium
CCGGCGGTAGCGCGCCGCCAGCTCCAGGACGCTGTCCGCCGGCAGCCCGGGGATGCCGCGGCGGCCGCGGGACATCAGGTCCTCGAGGCGGGCCCACTCCTCGTGGCGGCGCATCACAAACTCCTCGGGTCGCACTGCGTCTTTATACCGCCCCCGGCCCGGCGCGCTGCGATACTGCCCTGGTGCCGAGCGTGACCCCCGACGGCGAGATGGTCGTCGCCACCCCCGAGCGGGTGGCCTTCAACTACGCCCTGGCCGGCGTCGGCAGCCGCTTCCTGGCCCAGGCCATCGACGTCCTGATCCTGACCGCCCTCTACCTGATCGTCATGTTCGGCATCTTCGGGATCATCGGCCTGACCACCAGCGCGACCCTGGCCGTCCTGATCTGGACGGTCCTGCTCAACATCCTGATCTTCGGCTACTTCCTGACCTGCGAGGCGGTCTCCTCGGGGCAGACGCCGGGCAAGCGGGCGCTCAAGCTGCGAGCGGTGGGCGACGGCGGCGAGCCGCTCAGCTTCAGCCAGGCCGCCACCCGCAACCTGGTGCGGCTGGCGGATTTCATGCCCCTGCTCTACGCGGTGGGCATCATCACCCTCTTCGCCAACGGCCGGGGCAAGCGCCTCGGCGACCTGGCGGCGGGCACGGTGGTGGTCCGCGAGCGCGCCCGGCTCTCGCTGCGGCAGCTGGTCTACATGTCCGAGGCCAGCCTGGCCCGGGCCCCGTACATCGCCCAGACCATGCCGGTGGCGGCCGCCGTGTATCAGCCGCGCCTGGACCCCCAGCTCCGGGACTTCGTGGTCGCCTACCGGACCCGCCGCGACACCCTGGCCCCCCACCGCCGCGCCGAGCTGGCCGAGCGGGCCCGCGCCGGCCTGGCTCAGGCCATGCCCGACGTGGTCGCCCACGAGGGGCCGCTGGCCGCGCTGGACCGGCTGGCGGACAGCCTGTAGACCCGGTCAGGCCTCCATGCCGACGGGGACGTGGAGGGGGAAGCGCGAGCAGAGCTCGGTGACCTGGTCGCCCACGTGGCGCTGGTGGGCCTCGTCGTCGGGGTGCAGGAGGACCTCGGCCGCGAGGTTGGCGATCTCCGCCATCTCCTCCTCGCCCATGCCCCGGGTGGTCACCGCCGGGGTGCCGACGCGGATGCCGCTGGCGGTCATCGGGGGGTTTTGATCGAAGGGGATGGTGTTCTTGTTGACCGTGATGTTGGCGGCGTCGAGGAGGTGCTCGGCCTGCTTGCCGGTGAGCCCGATGGCGGTGACGTCGGCCAGCATCAGGTGGGTGTCGGTGCCCCCCGAGACCAGGCGCAGGCCGCGCCCGGCCAGCTCGGCGGCCAGGGTCCTGGCGTTGGCCACGATGCGCCCCTGGTAGGCCCGGAAGTCGGGCGTCAGGGCCTCCTTGAAGGCCACTGCCTTGGCCGCGATGACGTGCTCCAGCGGTCCGCCCTGGGTGCCCGGGAAGACGGCCGAGTCGATCCGCTTCTGCCACTCGGCGGTGCACATGATGACGCCGCCGCGGGGGCCGCGCAGGGTCTTGTGGGTGGTGGTGGTGACGAAGTCGGCGTGGGGCACCGGCGAGGGGTGGAGCCCGGCCGCGACCAGCCCGGCGATGTGGGCCATGTCGACGAAGAGCAGGGCGCCGACCTCCCTGGCGATCTCCCCGAAGGCCGCGAAGTCGAGGATCCGGGGATAGGCCGAGGCGCCGGCCACGATCATCTTGGGGCGCACCTCGCGGATCGTGGCCCGGAGGTGGTCGTAGTCGATGACCTCGGTCTCCCTGGCCACCTCGTAGGGCACGACGTTGAAGTACTTCCCGGAGAAGTTGAGCGCCATGCCGTGGGTCAGGTGGCCGCCGTG
>DASZGP010000274.1:0-5803 GCA_035938695.1 Candidatus Dormiibacterota bacterium
AGCTGGCCACATGTTTCGCACCGCGCACCGCGGCCATGCTAGTGCGCCTCCACGAAGTCTTCCAGGCCCTTGCCCAGGGGGATGATCGGGTAGACGTTGGCGATCGGGTCGATGACGAACTCCATCAGCACCGGCCCAGGGTGAGCCATCGCGGCATCCAGGATCCCCGGCACCTCCTCGGCTTTGTCGGTGCGGAAGGCCTTCATCCCGAAGGCCTCCGCCAGCTTGACGAAGTCGGGGCCGACGGTGAGGTCGATCTGCGAGCGGACGCCGTCGTAGTAGTCGTCCTGGAACTGCCGCACCATGCCCAGCGAGTGGTTGTTGAGGATCACGATGTTGACGTCG
This sequence comes from Candidatus Dormiibacterota bacterium, assembly GCA_035938695.1. GTDB lineage: Bacteria > Chloroflexota > Dormibacteria > DASZGP01 > DASZGP01 > DASZGP01. Next base: position 346 of record DASZGP010000274.1, read on the forward strand.
ACGTTGTGCTCGACGACCGTCGCCATCTCCTGCATGTTCATCACGAAACCACCCTCGCCGGAGACGCAGAAGACGGTGCGCTCGGGGTTGGCGAGCTTCGCCCCCATGGAGGCCGGGAAGGCGTACCCCATGGTCCCCGAGCCACCGCTGTTGATGAACAGGCCGGGCTGGTCGTAGTCGAACCACAGCGCGGCCCAGATCTGGTTCTGCCCCACGTCGGCGACCACCACGGCCTCCGACCGGCAGCGCTGGTACATCTCGATCAGCACCTCCTGCGGCTGCAGGAAGCCCTCACGCTTGATGAACTTGATCGGGTGCTCCTCCTTCCAGCGGTCGATCTGGAGCAGCCATTCCTTCTCCAGCTTGGGCTCGACCTGGGGGATGAGGTCACGCAGCACAGACTTGGCGTCGCCCACCAGCGGCACCTGGGGCTTGAGGTTCTTGCCGATCTCCGCGGGGTCGATGTCGATGTGCACGATGTTCTCCACATCGGGCGCGAAGGTGTCCAGCTTGGTGGTGACGCGGTCGTCGCAGCGCATACCGATCATCATCAGGAGGTCGCAGTTGTTGACCGACTTGTTGGTGTAGCCGGCGCCCATGAAGCCGACCATCTGCAGCGCCAGCGGGTCGCGGAGCGGGAACGCGCCGGTGCCCAGCAGCGTCCAGCCGACCGGGATGTTGGCCTTGTGGGCCAGCTCCATCAGCTCCTTCTGAGCGTCCGAGATGATCACCCCGCGGCCGGCCAGGATCATCGGGCGCCTGGCCTTCTTGATCAGCTCGGCGACCTTGCGGATCTGCACCGGGTTGCCGCGATAGGTCGGCTGGTAGGCGCGCAGGTGCACCGGCCCCTCGGGGTAGACGAACTCCGTCTTCTCGGCCTGGATGTCCTTGGGCAGGTCGATCAGCACCGGCCCCGGGCGCCCGGTGCGGGCGATGTAGAACGCCTCCTTGATGGTCCGCGCCAGTTCCCTGACGTCGGTCACCAGGTAGCTGTGCTTGACCACCGACATCGTGGAGCCGATGACGTCGGACTCCTGGAAGGCGTCGGTGCCGACCGCGGCGGTGGGCACCTGCCCGGTGATCGCGACCACCGGGACGGAGTCCATGTAGGCCGTCGCCAGGCCGGTGACCAGGTTCAGCGCGCCGGGACCGCTGGTGGCCCAGACCACGCCGACCTTGCCGTGCTTGCTCCGGGCGTAGCCGTCGGCGGCGTGCGCCCCGCCCTGCTCGTGGCGGACCAGCACGTGGTTGATCTGGGGGTAGCTGGGGAGGTGGCGGTAGAGCCAGAGATTGGCGCCGCCGGGGTAGCCGAAGATGGTGTCCACACCCTCGCGCAGGAGGCACTCGAGCACGATCTCGGCGCCCGTCAGCATCCGTGGCGACGCGTCCGGGGCCCCCCCGAATCCTGATTCGTGGGGTGGGATCGTGCTCTCCTCCTCGGCCAACGCGGGCGTCACGGCGGCATGGCCATTGACTCCCGCTGGGGTGGTGGACGTCTCGGCCATGGCTTAGCTGTACAGCTCCTGGATGGCGTCGTGGGTGTTCTCGTCGGCCAGCACCTCGTGCAGCCGCTCCTCGGTGGCCTCGCCCTCGGCGCCCACCTGGTTGAAGACGCGGTTAACCACCCTCTCCTTGGGCGCGTGGCCCATGTCGAAGAGCTTGGCCTGCATCTTCATCTTGGCCTCCTTCTCGGTCATCGCCTGGATCTCCTTCGGCCCTCGGGCCACACTTCGCGTCGGTGAACGGGACAACAAAAAAAGCCCCATCCCAGATCGGGACGAGACTTCCATGGAAATCCCGCGGTACCACCCGCGTTGCCGGCCCGCCGCCTGAAGCGACGACCGCCCGCCGGAAACCTGACGCCGGCGTGCGCTACTCAGAGCCAACCACTCTCAGGTCCGGTATCGAGGACCAATCCGGCCGGTCCTACTCGACGCCCTTTCCGTGGCGCTTTCGATCGGCTGCTCGGGGGCGAGTTCAGGCTCCTCGAGACTCCCGGCTCACACCCAACCCGGTTCGCTAAAGCCTCTGGGGTGCCCTAATACTCCCCGTCAACGCTGTATGAAGTTGGATTGCGACTCTACAGGCTTTGCCGCGCCGTGTCAAACGGTTTCCGTCGCGGTCACCCGGGCCAGCTCCTCCCAGAACCTGGGATAGGACACGTTGGCGGCCTCCGCGCCCTCGATCGCCGAGCCTCCGGCGGCCGCGCTGGCGGCGACCGCCATGGCCATCGCGATCCGGTGGTCGCCGCGGGAGTCGAAGGTCGCGCCGTGGAGAGCGGCGCCGCCGCCGACGACCAGGTCGTGGTCGACGACCCCGACCGGGGCGCCGAGCTTCTCCAGCTCCTCGGCGATGGCGTCGAGGCGGTCGACCTCCTTGACCCGCAGCTCGGCGAGTCCCCTGAATCGGCTCTCGCCGCCCGCGCCGAAGGCGGCGGCGACGGCCAGCACCGGCACCTCGTCGACCAGGCCGGGCACCTCGTCGGGGACGACCTCGACCGCGCGGAGCGGCGCCCCCCCGCGCACCACCAGGTCGGCGACCGGCTCGCCGCCCATGTCGCGGACGCCGCGAACGTCGAGGCGCGCGCCCATCCGGGAGAGCACCCGCGAGAAGCCGGTGCGGCTGGGATTGACGCAGACCCCGCGCAGGGTCAGCTCGGCGTCGGGATGGATCGCCGCCAGCACCGCCCAGAAGGCGGCCGACGACGGGTCGCCGGGGATCTCCGCGGTGAAAGCCGGGAGGCTCCGAGGCGGCTGGATACGGGCCTCCTGGTGGAACTCCACGTCCACCCCCAGGCGGCGCAGGAAGCGCTCGGTGTGGTCGCGGGTGAATGCCGGCTCGCGCAGCGTCGTCGGGCCGTGGGCGTTGAGCGCCGCCAGCAGCACGGCGGTCTTGACCTGGGCGCTGGCGACCTCCAGCTCCAGGAAGGCACCTTCCAGCAGCGTGCCCCGGACCCTGACCGGCGCGGTGCCCCCGGGCGAGGTCTCGATCCGAGCCCCCATGTGCCGCAGCGGCGCGGCGACACGCTCCATCGGGCGGCGGGTCAGCGACGCGTCGCCGACCAGGGTCGCCTCGACGCCCGGCATCGCCGCCAGCGCGCCGATGAGGAAGCGCATGGTGGCGCCGGAGTTGCCGCAGTCGAGCGGGCCGTCCGGGGTCCGGAAGCCGCGCAGGCCCACCCCCCGGACGCGGGTCACGGGTATCGCGGCCGCAACCGGGCGGAGGTCGCGACCGCGCGCCCGCTCCCCCTGCCCCGCTTGCCCGGCGCCGGGCCGCCCGCCGCCGGCCGTAACCGGGTCCTCGGCCGGGCCGTCCTCGATCGCCACGCCGAGCGCGCGCAGGCAGCGGACCATGGCGTCCTGGTCCTCGCCGACGGCCCGGCCGACGATGGTCGACTCGCCCTCCGCCAGCGCCGCCAGCAGCAGCGCCCGCTGTGAGATGCCCTTGTCGCCGGGGAGGTCGACCTCGCCGCGCACCCGGGTCGCCGGCGAGAGCTCGACCCTCACCCGGCGGCCGCTCGGTGCCCGCGCCTCATTTCCGGCCGGCCTCCCAGCCTTGGCGCACCTGCCGGGCGCGGACGAAGAGCTCCAGCAGATGCCGGTGCTCGCCGCGCTCGAAGGCGCTCTCCAGCTCCGCCAACGCCAGGCTCATCGCCTCCCAGGCCTCGCGGATCGCGGGCAGGTTGGCCTCCACGATCGCCGCGTACATCGCGGGGTCGCCAGCCCCGAGGCGGCTGATGTCGCGGAAGCCCGACGAGGCCAGCGGCGCCGCGCCGGGCCAATCCGCGGCGCCGCCGGCGGCGAGCAGGTATGTCGCGCTGAGCATGAACGGCAGGTGGCTGACGAGAGCCACCCGGCGATCGTGCTCTTCCGGCGTCATCTCCTGGACCACGGCGCCGATGTCGGCGACCACCTCGCGGAACCCCGGCAGCCGCCCCACGGCGGCGGCGCCCTTCGTGGCCACGCCATCGGTGGGCGTGAACACCCAGGGCCGCCCGACGAAGAGTCCCGCCTCGGCGTTCTCGATACCGCCGACCTCCTTGCCGGCCATCGGATGCCCGCCCAGGAAGGGGTTGCGACGAGGGTCCAGGTGGCGCCGCGCCGAGGCCACCACGGATGCCTTGACCGAGCCCACATCCGTCACCGCGACGCCTTCGCCGAGCGCGCCGGCCAGCTCCGCGAGCACCGCGTCGGTCGCGCCCAGCGGGACCGCGACCACCACCACGTCGGCGTCGCGCAGCGCCGCCATGCCCGTCCCGGCGCGGGCCGCCGCGCCGATCCGCACGGCCTCCGCCGCGGTCTCCTCGCGGCGGGCCACCCCCAGCACCTCGACGTCGGGCCGGGCCGCACGGACCGCCAGGCCCAGCGACCCGCCGATCAGGCCCAGGCCGACGATCCCGAGCCGCATCGGGCTAGCGGCCGATCCGCTCGTACCCGGCGGTCACGCCAGCTCCCGCCCCACCGCCGCCGCCACGGCGCGCACGGCCGTCATCAGCTTCTCGAAGTTGGCGAAGGTCAGCGACTGGGGGCCGTCGGAGTAGGCCGCATCGGGGTCGGGGTGGACCTCGATCATCAGCCCGTCGGCGCCCGCCGCGACCCCGGCGCAGGCCATCGGCGTGACCCAGCTCCACTTGCCGGTGCCGTGGCTGGGGTCGACCACGATGGGCAGGTGGGAGAGCTCGCGCAGCACCGGCACGGCGTTGAGGTCGAGGGTGTTGCGGGTGATGGTCTCGAAGGTGCGGATGCCGCGCTCACAGAGGATGACCTGGTAGTTGCCCCGGCTGAGGATGTACTCGGCGGCCAGCAGCCACTCCTGGATCGTCGCCGACAGGCCGCGCTTGAGCAGCACCGGCTTGTGGACCTGGCCGCACTCGTAGAGCAGGTTGTAGTTCTGCATGTTGCGGGCGCCGATCTGGAGGATGTCGGCGCTCTCCGCGACCGCCTCGACGTCCTGGGGGGTCATCACCTCGGTGACCACGCCCAGGCCGGTGGCGGCGCGCGCCTCCTCCAGCAGCTTGAGCCCGTGCAGGCCCATGCCCTGGAAGGTGTAGGGCGAGGTCCGTGGCTTGAAGGCGCCGCCCCGCAGGTAGGTCGCGCCGGCCGCCTTGACCGCGCGCGCCGTCGACAGCAGCTGCTCCCGGCTCTCGACCGCGCACGGTCCGGCCATCACGAAGAGCGTCCCCCCGCCGACCTGGTGGCCGTTGACCTTGTAGACCGAGTCCTCCGGATGCCACTCGCGGCCGGAGAGCTTGAAGGGCTTGGTGATGGGGATGATCTGGCCCACGCCGGGCAGGTGGACCAGCGAGTCCTTGGCCTCGATCGCGTTGTGGCCGATGACGCCGATGATGTTGGTGTCCTCGCCGGCGGAGACGTGGGCCCGGTAGCCGAGCTCCTCGATGCGCTTGACGACGTGGGCGACCTGCGGCTCGGTCGCGCCCTTCTGCATGACGATGATCAAG
>DASZGP010000275.1:0-1800 GCA_035938695.1 Candidatus Dormiibacterota bacterium
ACCCGCTCGCCGAGCCGCCAGGGGCACCCCTTCGCCGACCGCGGGGAGGGCTTCGCCCGGCACGACGTCAACCTGCTGGCGATCAACGGCGACGGCACCGTCAACTTCGCCGCCGACACCGGGCCGGCGCTCTTCGACCACCGCTACAGCATCGGCACCTGGGCCTGGGAGACCGACCGCATCCCCGACCGCTGGGCCGGGGCGCTGGAGCTGGTGGACGAGATCTGGATGCCCAGCGACTACTCCCGCGCGGCGGTCGCCGCGGCCACCGACAAGCCGACCTTCACCTTCCCCCACCCCATCGTGGTGCCGCCGCCGCCGGCCATCTCGCGGGCGGCGGCGGGGCTGCCCCCGGAGTTCACCTTCCTCTTCGCCTTCGACTTCTTCAGCCGGGCCGAGCGCAAGAACCCGCTGGGGCTGCTGCAGGCCTTCCGGCGCGCCTTCCCCGAGCCCGGCCCGGCCACCCTGCTGATCAAGACCGCCAACGGCGCCAACCGCCCGGAGGAGCTGCGGCGGCTGCGGGAGGCCGCCGGCGGGCGGGCCGACATCCGCATCCAGGACGACTACGTCCCCGTGGAGCGGCTCCAGGCCCTGATCGGGCTCTGCGACTGCTACGTCTCGCTGCACCGCGCCGAGGGCTTCGGCCTGACCCTGGCCGAGGCCATGGCCCAGGGCCGCCCGGTGATCGGCACCGCCTACTCCGGCAACCTGGCCTTCATGACCGAGGCCAACAGCTACCTCTGCGGCTACCGCCTGGTCCCGGTGGGCGAGGAGGCCGGCTTCTACTCCGCCAGCGGCCACTGGGCCGAGCCCGACCTGGCCGACGCCGCGCGGCTGATGCGCCAGGTCTTCGAGAACCGCGAGGAGGCGGCGGCCCGCGGCGCCCGGGCCCTGGAGGACGTCCGGCTCAACCACTCGCCGGCGGCCCGCGCCGCCCTGATCCGCGAGCGCTACGCCTGGATCCGCGCCAACCGCCTGCCCAACCCCCGCTTCTGGGGTGGCGACTGGTCGGCGGCGACCCCGGCGCTGCGGGCCGAGCTGCGGGTGGCCCGCGAGCCCGGGCTCGACCTGCCGACCCGCTCCGGCGGCGCCTACGGGGCCCTGGCCAGGCTGGCGCGGCGGGCCTTCCGGCGGATGCACATGCCCTACCAGGTCCACCAGGACACCGCCGGCCGGGCCATCGCCGAGGCGCTCTGGGAGCAGGTGGCGGAGACCGAGCGGCTGCGCCGCCGCGTCGAGGCCCTGGAGGCCGAGCGCGGGGGCCGACCCGACTAAACTCTGAACCTGCTTCCAACCGTCCCGTCCGCCGCCTCCGGAGGTACGCCGATCGCACCCCAGACCTCGCCGCTCGACATCGTGGTGGTCGGCGGCTGCGGCCACGTCGGCCTGCCCCTGGCCCTGGCCTTCGCCGACGCCGGGCTGGAGGTCGGCATCTTCGACGTCGACGCCGCCAAGCTGGCCCGGGTCGCGGCCGGGGAGATGCCCTTCCTGGAGAGCGGCGCCGACGCGCTGCTGGCCCGGCTGATCGGCACCGGCCGGCTCCACTTCAGCGCCGAGTCGTCGATCCTGCGCCGGAGCGGCGTCGTGGTGCTGGTCGTCGGCACCCCCATCGACGAGTTCATGAACCCCTCGATGACACTCTTCGACACGGTGGTCGACGGGCTCGCCCCGGAGATGGTCGACGGCGCCCTGGTGATCCTCCGCAGCACGGTCTACCCGGGCACCACGGAGTACGTCGCCGACCGGCTGCGGCGCGCCGGGCTGAGCGCCGATGTGGTCTTCTGCCCCGAGCGGATCGCC
>DASZGP010000276.1:0-6861 GCA_035938695.1 Candidatus Dormiibacterota bacterium
AGCGACCTGATCGCCGGCAAGCTCGACGCCCTGGTCGACGACCGCCCCGTGACCCAGTACTTCACCGGCGTCTTCCCCGGCATCAAGGTCGCCGGCCGGCAGTTCGCGACCTCGGTCGACGTGATGGTGTTCCCGCTCAACGACACCAACGTCTACGACCCGGTGGCCGCGGCCCTGGCCCAGCTGCGGGCCGACGGCACCTACCGCCGGCTGCTGGTCCAGTGGAAGCTGGAGGACGGCTACCTGGCCTGAGCCGGCCGCATGGCCTCGCCGGTCGGGACGCTAGGGCAGCAGGCTGACCGGCCCGATCGCCTTCTGGGCGTCGCTGAGCTCGGGCGCGCTGACCTGGGCGAGATGGACCCGCTGAAAGCCGTGGGGGCCGTCGACGCCGGCGTAGGGGAAGCCGTCGACGCTGGACTGCACCCGCAGCGAGGTGTCTCCGGGGGCGATCCAGGCCAGCTTGCCGGCCCTGACCCAGGGCAGCAGGTCGAAGTCCAAGACCTCGAAGTCCTCGGCGTTGCGCTCCCAGCCCCAGCCGCCGTCCGCGGTGGGCCGCCAGGAGCGGTCGGCGCCCCAGTCGTTGAAGCGCACCAGGCCGGACGGCAGGGGGTCGGCGAAGTAGAAGACGGGGTAGCCGTCGTGGGGGCCGACGCCGACCCTGGAGATCACCGCCGTCACGCCCGGCAGCTCCAGCAGGCGCGGCACCACGAAGGGCGCCCCCGGTCCCGGCTTGGCCAGGAAGGTGGTCGCCGGCGGCGCCCCGTTCAGGTGCAGCGCGCCGGTGAAGGCCAGCACCGACGCCGGGCGGGGCTCGATCGAGGGCCGGGCGGGGTCGGCGTAGTCCCAGAAGGGGCCGTCGAGGTCGAAGGCGTCGAAGGCCCGCTCGGCGACCTCGCCGGTGCGCGGGTCGCGGGACAGCGCCAGGCGGGGGAGGGCGGCGCTGTATTCGTCGCGCAGCTCCCGCAGGGTGCGTCCGTCACCGGCGGCCTCGGCCGCCCGCCAGCGCTTCAGCAGCGCGGCCCGGCTGGCCTTGGTCAGCGGCTTCACGGCCATTGCGGCCGAGCCCCCCGCCAGCGCGATCTGCTCATCCGGCGCGCCTCCATCAGTGGTGCGGCGGCGTCACCGCCGGCCCCTGGGTGGTGGTGATCGAGTTGTTGGTCAGCTTGATCACGTTCTGGGCGTTGGGGTTGTTGGAGGCCGCGTCCCAGAGCACACCGTCCTTGACCTTCTGCAGCGTCTCGCTGTCCGGGTGCCAGTTGGGGGTGTCGGCGTGGTGGGCGATCCCCGGGTCGGCCTCGACGAACTTGGGATACATCTCCTGGGAGGTGCTGGGGCCCTTGTAGGTGAACATGTCGACATCGCCGGCGATGGGGACCTTGGTGCCGTCGGCCCTGATGGCGTAGACCACGTTGTCGCCGAAGGTCTTGCCGTTGATCTCGCCGCCGCCCTTCCAGTCGATCCTGACGTGCTCCATCTGGCCGTTGATCGGCATGTCCACGCCGTCGATCGCCATCTTCTGCATCACCGCCGCCTGGTCGTGGTATTCGGCCAGTTTCTGGGCGTAGCGAGCGTTGACGTCGGGCTCGATCTGGGACCACTCCGACGAGCTCATCCCCGGCGGCTTGGTGGGCGGCTCGGGGGCGCCGTAGGTGACCAGGCCCTGGTCGCCCTTGTTGCCCAGGCCGATGTACTGGTCGTACTCGTTGCCGCTCTTGGCCTTGATCACCTCGGGCTTGCCGGTGGCGCCGTCGTTGCGCCACTGGATCGACTCCTCGGAGCCCGGCTTGAGGTGCAGCTCCTCGCCGTCCCGCAGGGTGGCCTGGAGGGCCCGCACCTTCTCGGGGTCGACGCCCACGCGGGCCATGTCCTCGGCGGTCAGGACCTGGCCCTCGGGGCCGTAGAGGATGTCGGCCCGGCCCATGCCCTTGGCGGCGTTGGCCTGCTCCAGGGCCTTGGCGGCCTGGGCTTCCTGGGCCGCCGCCTTGAACTCGTTGAGCTTGCCCAGCGCGGCGTCCGGCCCCTTGGCCATCAGCGCCTGGAACTCGGCGTTGCCGGCCAGCTCGCCGATCATCTGGCTGGCCTTGATGTTGTCGCCGGCGGCCACCGCGTTGCTGAACTCGGTCATCTTGGCCTGCATCGCGTTGTAGGCGTCCTGGCTCATGTTGGACAGCTCGCCGCCGACCTGGCGCACCCCGTCCAGCCCCTGCTTCTGCCAGAAGTCGACGCTGGTCATCAGGGCGTCCTTGGTGGGCTGGGCGAGCTGGGTGATGTCGCCCCACTGGCTGGGGTGGGTCCAGAAGTCGGCCGCCACCCCGAGCGGCTGGATGACCTGCTTGTTGGCCTGGTCGATGAAGGTGTTGACCATGCTCTGGTCCATGGCCCAGAGCCGGTCGCGCATGTCGCCGGAGGCGAAGTCCCGACCCAGGCCGCTGAAGAAGCCGCCGTAGTCGAAATTCTTGAACTCGTCCCTGATCCCGGTGAGCTGGTTGAGGAAGTCCTGGCCCGAGGCCTGCAGGGCGGTCGGCCCGGCGGGGTGGTAGTGGGGGGAGTTCTGCCACCAGTCCTCGAAGCCGGTGGTGTCGCCGTTGACCTTGATCCAGGACTTCATGTACCGGGCCTTGAGCTGCTCCTCGGTCAGGGGGCGCCCGTTTAGGCTGTTCGCCAGGCCCGGGCCGAGGAGCCCGCCGCCGGCGCCGGCGATCCCGGCGGTCTGGCTGTTCTGGATCACCTGGGTGCCGCCGCCCTGGAGCCAGGCGTTGAGGTCGCCGCCGTTCTCCCGCCAGCCGCCGTCCGCTGCCAGCACGTGGAGCTCGCGGAAGAGCGCCAGGAGGACCGCCCCGCCGAGCGCCAGCAGGAGCATGGTGACCGTGGGGTGGGGCTTGCGCTGGGTGGTCAGGACGAAGGCCACCACCCCGGCGCCGATGCCCACCAGCAGCTTGAGGCTGGGGCTGGTCACCGCGTAGGCCGCCGCCAGGCCGATGACCACGCCGATCATGGTCACGCTGAAGGCCTCCTCCTTCGGCGGCCGCCGGCGGTTGGGCGCGATGGCCCCGACCACGTTGCGCCAGACCAGCATCAGCAGGCCGGTGACGATGGTCCGCAGGACCCGGCCCAGGAGCGCCAGGACCCCCGCCGCAAAGACCAGGCTGACCGCCGGCGAGAGCACCGAGGCCACCACCATCGAGCCGGCCACGCCCCACAGCACGTGGCCCAGGGCGGCGTCGCCGTCGTGGCGCACGGTGGCCATGATCGAGGCCGGGAAGCCGCGCAGGTCGGCCCAGAAGCGGGGGCCGCCGACCTGCATCCGGTAGGCGATCAGCCCGAAGAGGAGGGCGGTGCCCAGGGCCCAGAAGATGCTCCCGGTGACCTGGTTGCCGAGCCCCACGGCGGGCGCCCCCGGGGGCACCTTGCCGATGCCGTCGTAGAAGTAGGCGACGATCACCACGTTGGCGGCCCAGGAGAGGGCGGCGGCCAGGGCCATGAAGATCAGGGCCATCTTGAGGTCGCGCTTGATCCACTGCAGGAACGCCGTCCAGATCGCCATGACCCGGTCGACGGCGGTCACCTCGACATCCGAGGGCATCGCCTCGGGGCCGGTCGCCCGGGGTGGAGGCGCCGACCAGGGCTCCGGCGCCGGCATGCCGGCTGGCGTCTGGGGCGGTGTGTGGGGAGGCTCCGGCGGGGTCTGCGTGGGGGCCTGGGGATCGCTCATGGGGCTGCCTCGTACCGTAGCGCACCTTCACACCGAATGGGCGCCGGCTCCCGAGGCCGGGAGGAGCCGCTAGCCGGAGGTCAGGGCGGTGGCCGGCTGGGGACGGCCCAGGAGGTAGCCCTGCCCGAGGTCGACACCCAGGGCGAAGAGCACGTCCATCTCGCTCTCGGTCTCGACGCCCTCGGCGACGATCTTGGCGTCGATGCCGTAGGCGAAGGTCGCCAGCGCCCGGGCCAGGGCCACCTGGGCGTTGTCGTGGTTGATCCCGCGGACCAGCTCGCGGTCCAGCTTGATCAGGTCGGGCTGGAGCCTGAGGATGTGGCGGAGGCTGGCGAAGCCGGCGCCGACGTCGTCGATGGCCACCTGGCAGCCGAGGGTGCGCAGCGGCCGGAGGGCCCTGTTGAAGGTCTCGTAGTCGACGATCGGCGTCCGTTCGGTGATCTCCAGGATGATCTGGCGCCCGCCGAAACCGGCCAGGACCTCGGGCAGCAGGGGCGAGAGGATGGTCTCGACCGCCACGTTCAGGGACAGCGCCAGGTGTCCCGGCAGGTCCTGCCCGGCGGCGCGGGCGGCGGCGATCGCGGCGAGGTCGGCGGGGACGGTCATCTCGGCCCGCGCGGCGGCCCCGAACCAGAACTCCGGGCCGCGGGCCGGGACCATCCGGAAGCGGGCCAGCGCCTCGAGCGCGTGGACCCGCCGCGAGCCGAGGCTGACGATGGGCTGGAACACGGCGGTCAGGCTGTCGTCGGCGAAGGCCCGGCGGATCTCGCTCTCGCTGACCAGCTCGTCCTGGTGGAAGCGCGACTGCAGCGCCGCCACCACCGAGCCGGTCAGGGTGCCCGAGAGCGTGGCCTGGCCGGCGGCGGCCCGGCGCAGGCCCTCCAGCAGGGCCTCGACGGGGTCGGACTTCGACAGGTAGGCGACCGCCCCGGCGGCCATCATGTCGGCCAGGCTGCGGGGGTCGCCGTGGGCCGAGTAGGCCACGACCGTGGCGCCGGTGTCCCGCAGGGTGACCTCGCGGGCCAGGCGGCGGCCGCCGCCCTCCGGCATGTCGACGTCGGCCAGGACGATGTCGGGCTGGAGGTCGTCGAACAGGGCCAGGGCCTCGTCCACGCCGGTCGCCAGGCCCACCGGCGTGAAGCCCTCGGCGCTGGCCAGGACCTCGCGGAGGGCGCGGCCCAGGTCCTGGTCGTCGTCGACCACCAGGATGCGGATCATGCCGCCCGCCCGGCGCGGCCGGCGCGCTCGGCGGCGACCCACGCGGCGGTGGAGGGGTGCAGAGGGGTCTCGGTGAGGCGGTGGAGGCGGCTCGCGACGCGGCTCTGGTGGCGGCGGGCGTCCCATGACGTCAGGAGGTGGCCGGCGACGGAGGCCAGCGCCGCGACCAGGATGACCAGGGTGATGATGCCGCGTGGGTCGGCGGCGGTGAAAACGTCCATGGCCCCAGGCTAGGTTGGAGAGGCGTCCCGGCCACCCGCCCCCGTGCCGGTTCGCGGCCAGCGGGGGGATGGGCTTTCACCCCTCCGATTGGAGGGGGGTCAGCGCCGCAGCAGGCCATGCTCCGCGGCCCTGGCCACCGCCTCCAGCTTGCTGTGGGCGCCGAGCTTCTCGATCAGGTTGCGGACGTGCCAGCGCACCGTGGTCGGCTCGATGAACAGCCGGACGGCGATGCTGGGGTTGTCCAGGCCCAGGCTCATGAGGTCGAGGATCTCCCGCTCGCGGGCGGTGAAGGCGCGCTCCACGGCCTCCCGGCCGGCCTGCGCCCGGGCCTGCGCCGAGCGGACCCCGATCAGCCGGGCCAGCACCGCGGCGGGGATCAGCATCTCGCCGGCGGCGGCCCGCCGCACCGCCTCGACCAGGGCCTCGGGGCGGCCGGCCTTGGCCAGGTAGGCCGCCGCCCCGGCCTCCACCGCGGCCATCATGGACGCGTCGCTGTCGTCGGCGCTGAGGAACACGATGGCCACCCCGGGGACGGCGGCGCGGAGGTCCACGGCCGCCTCGGCGCCGGTCCGCCCGGGAAGGCGGAAATCGGTCACGACCACCTCGGGCCGCTCCCGGGCGGCGACCGCCACGCCCTCCTCGGCGGTGCCGGCGGCGCCCACCACCTCGATGTCCGGCTCGGCGGTGAGCACCGCCAAGAGCCCCTCCAGGACCAGCGGATGGTCGTCGATCACCACCACCCGCAGCCGCTCCTCCATCAGGCCGTCTCCGGCAGGGTGAAGCGGAAGACGGCCCCGCCGCCGGCCCCCGGCTCGACCCAGATCCGCCCCCCGATGCGCTCCAGGACCCGCCGGCAGACCGCCAGGCCGACGCCGAAGCCGGGGCGCGTCTCGTCGGCGCGGCGGAAGATCTCGAAGATCCGCTCCCGGTCGGCGGGCGGCACCCCGATGCCGTGGTCGGAGACCGAGAGGACCCAGGCCTCAGGCCCGCGCTCGGCGCTGACCTCCACCCGGGGCGGGTCGGCGGAGTACTTGACGGCGTTGTCGATGAGGTTCTGGAGGACGTGGCGGAGCTGCTCCCGCGGGGCCCGCAGCACCGGCAGCTCGCCGACCGCCACCACGGCCTCGGCGAACCCCCGGGCCGCGCCCAGCTCGGCGATGATCTCCGCCACCAGGCCGGCGAGGTCGACGGTCACCGCCGGCTCGCCGGCGCTGCCGGCCCGGGCATACTGCAGCAGGCCGACCAGCATCGAGCGGGCCCGCTGCACCGATTCGGAGGCGCGGGCGGCCATCGCCAGCGCGTCGCCGTCGCCGGCGGCCTCCATCCGCCGCGAGAGCGCGTAGAGGTGGCTGGCGGCGGCCATCAGGGGCTGCTGGAGGTCGTGGCCGATGACGTGGCCGAAGCCCTCGAGGTCGGCGTTGGAGCGGCGCAGCTCGCGGTTGGCGGCCTCCAGCCGGTGGTTCACGGCGCGGTAGCCGCGGTGGGTCAGCTCGAAGGGAGCCACGGCCTCCAGGGCGAACTCGGTGGAGCGCTCCACCGTGGTCTCCAGGTCGATCACCCCGGCGGCCAGCACCTCCCGCGCCGCCCGGACGTGGGCCTGGACCAGGTCGAGCACCCCGAGGTCCTCGTCGATCGCCCGGCGGGCGATCTCGTAGGCCCGGGCCAGGCCGGCCTCGCCGCCGCTGACGACGTGCGCCCGCAGCGCCTCG
>DASZGP010000277.1:0-4409 GCA_035938695.1 Candidatus Dormiibacterota bacterium
GCTCATCTCGTCGATGTCCATGGGGCGGCCGGACTTGTAGATCGCGACCATCAGCGCCAGGCCGACGACCACCTCGCTGGCGGCGACGGCGATCACCACCAGCGCGAAGACCTGTCCCTCCATGCTCTGGTGCACGCGCGCGAAGGCCACCAGCGCCAGGTTGCAGGCGTTGAGCATCAGCTCGATGCACATGAAGACCACCAGCGGGTTGCGGCGCAGCAGGACGCCGGCGGCGCCGACGACGAATATGACGGCTGAGAGCAGCAGGAACAGCCCCAGCGGTGGCATCGCCCTACTTGCCTCGCGAAAGGTAGACGGCGCCCACCGCCGCCACCACCAGGATCAGGGTGGTGACCTCGAAGGGGTAGCCGAACTCGTTGTAGAGCGACTGCCCGACCGCCTGGATGGTGCCCAGCGCGTTGTCGGCCTGGAGCGCGAAGGTCTGCCCGCCGGTGCCGCCGAAGTTCAGGAACCCGACCGCCGACAGCAGCGTCAGCCCGCCGGCGAGGGCGACCACCGCGCCGGTCTGGACCGGGTCGCGGGGGCGCGTCAGGGTCGGATCCCGGGCCGGGTTGAGCAGCGCGATCACGAAGACGAACAGCACCATCACCGCGCCGGCGTAGACGATGACCTGGACGGCGGCCAGGAACTGCGCCGACAGCAGCAGGAAGAGCAGCGCCAGCGACATCATGTTGACCACCAGGCTGAGCGCGGAGTACAGCGGGCGGCGGTTGAGCACCACCCCGGCGGCGGACGTGGCGGACAGCGCGGCCAGGACCGCGAAGATTACCGACAGCATTCGGCTAGCCCTTGCTCCCCCGCGCCGCCGCCTCGCCCCAGGGCGGTTCGAGCAGGTCCTCCTTGGTCACCACGAGCTTGCTGATGTCGTACTCCGAGAGGTCGTAGCGCGGCCCCATGGTGATGGCGCCGACCGGGCAGGCCTCCTCGCAGTAGCCGCAGAAGATGCACCGGGCCAGGTTGATCTCGTAGCGCACGGCGTGGCGTTCGCCGGGCGAGACGCGGTTGGCCTCGGTGTTCTCGTCGGCGACGACCAGGATGCATTTGGCCGGGCAGGCCGCCGCGCACAGCTCGCAGCCCACGCACTTCTCCAGGCCGTCCTCGTAGCGGTGCAGGATGTGCCGGCCGCGGTGGCGCGCGCTGATCACCGGCAGCTCGTCGGGGTACTGCACGGTGGTGGGCGCGCGGAAGAGGTGCTTGAAGGTGGTGCCGAGCGCGCTCGGGATGCCGAGGACCTGGTCCAGGATCACGGATGGGTCCTCAGGACCACGACCACCGCGGTGATCGCGATGTTCAGCAGGCTCAGCGGCAGCAGCACCTTCCAGCCCAGCGCCATCAGGCGGTCGTACCTCAGGCGCGGCAGGGTGGCGCGCAGCCAGAAGAGCACGAAGATGATCGCCCCGACCTTGAGCAGGAACCACATGAAACCGGGCAGCACCGGCCCCTGCCAGCCACCCAGGAAGACCGTCGCGGCGATCGCGCTGACGGTGACCATGTTGATGTACTCGCCGAGGAAGTAGAGGCCCCACTTGAGGCCGCTGTACTCGGTCAGGTAGCCGGCGACCAGCTCCTGCTCCGCCTCGGGCAGGTCGAAGGGCGCGCGGTTGACCTCGGCGGTGGCGGCGACCAGGTAGATCGCGAAACCCAGCGGCTGCAGCAGCACGAACCAGTAATGGCCCTGAGCCCCGACGATCGCGCCCAGGTTGACGTCGCCGGCGATGATGAACGCGCCCACCAGCGAGAAGCCGAGCGCCATCTCGTAGCTGATGATCTGCGCCGCGCTGCGCATGGCCCCCAGCAGCGAGTACTTGGAGTTGCTGGCGTAGCCGCCCAGCACGATGCCGTAGACCGACATGCCGGCGACGGCGAAGACGTACAGCAGGCCGACGTTGAGGTTGGTGACGTAGCCGGTGACGTCGCGGCCCAAGACGTGGAACGTCGGCGCCACCGGGATCACCGCGAAAGCCCCCACCGCCGCCACCACCATGATCGCCGGGGCCACCAGGTAGAGCAGGTTGTCCCTCCCCATCGGGCGGACGTCCTCCTTGGTCAGCAGCTTGACCACGTCGGCGAGCGGCTGCAGCAGCCCGAAGGCTCCGACCCGGTTGGGGCCGATGCGCACCTGCATGTAGCCGATCACCTTGCGCTCGGCGTAGACCAGGTAGGCCGCCGCGGTGATGAAGGCGAAGATCAGGACCAGGGCCTTGAGAACGGCGACGACGACCTCCGCCATCAGGGCACGCTCCCGCCGGGGGACGGACCGGCGCCGGTGGCGGTCGGTGCGGCACCGGGGGCGGCCTCCCCCGCGCCGTCGCTTCGTGGCGTCGCGGCGGTGTCCCACCAGCGGGCGCGGTCGCCGGCCCGGGCCACCCCGTAGGCCGGCACCGCGGCGACGATGTCGCGCATCACCTCCGCCGGCTGGCGGTAGCTCCAGCCCGCCTCCCAGGCGTTGGCCAGGTCCTGCAGGACGCGCCAGTCGGGCGGCGTCCCGGCCACCGGCGGGATCGCCTGGCGCAGGCGCTGGATGTGACCGTCCAGGTTGGTGTAGGTGCCGTCCTTCTCGGCGAAGGTGTGCAGCGGGATGACCACGTGGGCGGCCTCGGTGATGGCGTTGGGCGCGATGTCGAGCGCCACCAGCAGCTCCAGCCGGGCCAGGGCGTTGACCAGCAAGGGGTTGTCCCGCTGGGCCGCCAGGGGCGTCGGGCCGAGCACGATCAGGGCTTTCAGCCGGCCGGCGGCGGCGGCCTCCAGCATCTCCCAGGTGCCCATCCCGGGCCGGCCGGTGACGGCCCGGTAGCCCGGCAGCAGCTCCGGCAGGCAGCCCATGTCGGCCGCGCCGCGGGAGTTGGCGTGGGTCAGCACGGTCAGCCGGCGCACGTCCCGGGGGGTGCGCGAGGGCTGGCTCCCGGTCGCCACCGAAGGTTGGTCCGGCGTCGCCAGGTCGGGCCGGCCGGCGGGCTCGAGCAGGCGTCGCGCCAGGATCGTGGCGTCCTCGGTCTGGGCCTCGGCGCTGACGATGCCGACGCGCGTCTCGCCGTCGTAGAGTTCTTCGAGCAGCTGCGAGACCGGCCGGCCGTGGGCCAGGACCAGGCGGGTCCGGTGGCGCCGGCGGGCCCTCTTGAGGCGGAGCTCCAGCACCGGGGCGAGGTCCACCGTGGCCTGGTCGCCGAGGACGAAGACCACCTGCCGCTCACCCAGGTCCTCGATCGCCAGGGCGAAGTCGTCGGGTTCGGGGACCGGCGCGTGCAGCGCGGTGCGATGGTCCAGGTGCGGGGTGCCGACCACCTCGCGGATCCAGCGCTGGAAGAGGAACAGCTCCTCGTTGGTCGCCTCGGGACCGGCGATGGCGCCCACCGAGGCCGCGCCGTGCTGGCCGACGATGGCCTGCAGCCGGGCCGCGACCGCGGCGACGGCAGTGCCGATCTCGACCGGCTCCAGCGTCCCCGCCGCGGCGCCGCCGCCGGTGACCTCGCCCACCAGGCCGAGCGCCTTCTCGTGCACCGAGAGGTGGCGTGGTCCCGCCGCCGCCTCGCCGCGCCGCAGCATCGGGGTCAGCAGGCGCTCCGGGGCGTTGACGTAGTGGAACCCGTAGCGGCCGCGGTCGCAGAGCCAGCCGTCGTCGATGGCCGGGTTGTCGCGGGTCATCAGGCGCACCAGGCGTTCGTCGCGGGTCTGGACCTGGACGTTGCAGCCCATCGCGCACGACGAGCAGACCGACGGCGTGCTGCGCATGTCCCAGGGCCGGGCGCTGAACCGCCAGTCGGCGCTGGTCAGGGCGCCGACCGGGCAGAGCTCCATGATATTGCCCTGGAAGTTGGACTCCATCGGCTCCCCGTTGAAGGTGCCGATCATGGTGTGGACGCCGCGGTTGAGCAGCACCAGCTCGCTCTCCTCGGTCACCTCGTCGAAATAGCGCACGCAGCGCTCGCAGAGGACGCAGCGCTCCATGTCCAGGAGGATGCGCTCCGACAGCGGCACCGGCTTGGGGTACTTGAGCTTCTCCTCGATGAACCGGCTCTGGCCGACGCCGTGGTAGAAGGAGAAGTCTTGGAGGTCGCACTCGCCGCCCTTGTCGCAGACCGGGCAGTCGAGGGGATGGTTGATGAGCAGGAACTCCAGGACCCCCTCGCGCGCCTTGAGCACGTCGGGGGTACCGGTGTTGACCACCATCCCGTCGGCCACGGTGATGGTGCAGGCGGTGGCCAGCTTCGGCTGCTTCTCGATCTGCACCACGCACATCCGGCAGGCGCCGATGGGGTCGAGCTTGCGGTGGTCGCAGAAATACGGCACCGGCGCGCCGTGGTCGAGGCAGGTGTGCAGCAGCGAAGCCCCCTTGCGCGCCACCACCTCGCGGCCGTCGATGACGATGCGGGCCAGGTCCGGCGGCAGGT
>DASZGP010000278.1:0-13283 GCA_035938695.1 Candidatus Dormiibacterota bacterium
CGGAGCTGGCCCGGGCCACCGCCGACCGCGCCGACGCCCAGCTCGACCAGCGCGACAGCGACCTCCTCAGCGGTATCCCGATGGGGGTCAAGGACGTGCTCTGCCTGGAGGGCGTGGAGACCACCGCGGGGTCCAAGATCCTGGCCGGCTTCAAGCCGCCGTACTCCGCGACCACGGTGCGGCGGGCGCTGGCCGCCGGCGCGGTGCCGGTGGGCATGACCAACTGCGACGAGTTCGCCATGGGCTCCTCGACCGAGAACTCGGCCTATGGGCCGGTGCGCAACCCATGGGACCTGTCCCGCGTGCCCGGCGGCTCGTCCGGCGGCTCGGCGGCGGCGGTGGCGGCCGGCCAGGTGGTCTTCGCGCTGGGCTCCGACACCGGCGGCTCGATCCGCCAGCCGGCCTCGCTGGTGGGCTGCGTCGGGCTCAAGCCGACCTACGGCCGGACCAGCCGCTACGGCCTGATCGCCTTCGCCTCCAGCCTCGACCACGTCGGCACCTTCACCCGCACCGTGGCCGACGCCGCCACCGTGCTGGAGGCCATCGCCGGCTGGGACGCCATGGACTCCACCACCTCGCCGGCGCCCGTCGACTCCTACCGCGAAGCCCTCGACGGTGGCGTCGCCGGCCTCACCCTGGGGGTGCCGCGGGAGTACTTCGTGGAGGGCATGGAGCCGGGCGTTGAGTCGGCCGTCCGCGCGGCCATCGCGCAGCTGGAGGGCGCCGGCGCCAGGATCGTGGAGGTCGACATGCCGCACACCGGCTACGGCGTCGCGGTCTACTACATCATCGCGCCGGCGGAGGCCTCGTCCAACCTGGCCCGGATGGACGGGGTGCGCTTCGGCCTCTCGACCTCCGACGCCAGGACCATCACCGAGCAGTACCTGACGACGCGCGACGCGGGCTTCGGCAAGGAGGTCAAGCGCCGCATCATGATCGGCACCTACGCGCTCAGCTCCGGCTACTACGACGCCTACTACCTCAAAGCCCAGAAGGTGCGCACGCTGGTCAAGCGGGACTTCGACAACGCCTTCGCCAGGTGCGACGCGCTGGTCTGCGCGACGTCGCCGACGGTGGCCTTCCCGCTCGGCGCCAAGACCCAGGACCCGCTGGCGATGTACCTCAACGACGTGCTGACCATCCCCGCCGACCTCGCCGGGGTGCCCGCGATCTCGGTGCCCTGCGGCTTCTCCGAGGGGCTGCCGGTGGGGCTCCAGGTGATGGGGCCGGCCTTCCGGGAGGACGTCGTGTTGCGCGTCGCGGCGGCCTACGAGGCGATGAACGACTGGGGCGTGACCCGCCCGGCGGCGGTCGCGGAGGCGCGGCGATCGTGACGGCTTCGAGCACGCTGGCGGCGACCGACTTCGAGGCGGTCATCGGCCTGGAGGTCCACGCCGAGCTCTTGACCCAGAGCAAGATGTTCTGCTCCTGCTCCGCCGCCTACCTCGCCGGGGAGCCCAACTCGCACGTCTGCCCGGTCTGCCTCGGCCTCCCCGGCGCCCTGCCGGTGATCAACGAGCGGGCCCTCAAGATGACCATCCGCACCGGCCTGGCGCTGGACTGCGAGATCCCCGCGGCCAGCAAGTTCGACCGCAAGAACTACTTCTACCCCGACCTCCCCAAGGGCTACCAGATCTCCCAGTACGACCTCCCGCTGTGCGTCGGCGGCCACCTCGACGTCACCGTCGACGGCGCGGTGCGGCGGGTCGGGATCACCCGCGTCCACCTCGAGGAGGACACCGGCAAGCTGACCCACAGCGGCGCCATCCACACCTCGCGCTCCTCCCTGGTCGACCTCAACCGGGCCGGGGTGCCGCTGATCGAGATCGTCTCGGAGCCGGACATGCGCGGCGCCGCCGAGGCCCGCGAGTACATGCAGCGGCTGCGGCAGCTGCTGGTCTGGATCGGCGTCAGCGACGGCCGCATGGAGGAGGGCAGCCTGCGCTGCGACGCCAACGTCTCGGTGCGCCCGCGCGGGGCGACCGAGCTGGGCGTCAAGGTCGAGGTCAAGAACATGAACTCCTTTCGCGCCGTCCACCTGGCCCTGGAGCACGAGATCGAGCGCCAGGTCGCGGCGGTGCTGGCGGGCGAGGCGATCGTCCAGGAGACTCGGGGCTGGAACGAGGCCAAGGGGGTGACCGTGGGCCAGCGTTCCAAGGAGTACGCCCACGACTACCGCTACTTCCCGGAGCCCGACCTGCCGCCGCTGGAGATCACCCGCGAGCTGGTGGAGCGGATCACCGGCGAGCTCCCCGAGCTGCCCGCCGCCCGCGCCGCGCGGTTGGTCGCCGAGCTCGGCCTGCCGGCCAAGGAGGCCGACCTGCTGACCTCCACCGCCGAGATGGCCGACTTCTTCGAGGCGGTGACGGCCGAGGACGTGCCGGCCAAGGAGGCCGCCAACTGGATGCTGGGCGAGGTCAGCCGGGTGCTCAACGACGGCGCCGGCCTGGTCGGCGCGCTTCGGGTGCGCCCGGCGGCGCTGGCGGCGCTGATCCGGCGCAAGCTCGACGGCACGCTCAGCAACAACCAGGCCAAGGGCCTGTTCGCCGCCCTCGCCGCCGGCGACTCGGTGGTGGACGGCGCGGGGGAGATCGACCGCGAGATCGAAGCCCGGGGCCTGCGCCAGGTCTCGGACGAGGGCCGGCTGGCCGAGTGGGTCGACGCCGCCATCGCCGCCGAGCCCCAGGCCGCCGAGGACTTCCGCGCCGGCAACGACCGCGCCGTCGGCCGCCTGGTCGGCGCCGTGATGCGCGCCAGCGGCGGCAAGGCCAGCGGCCCGGCGGTCGACGCCCTGCTGCGCCAGCGGCTGCGGCCCTGACGCCGGAGGGCGGCGGCCGGCGCGACTCGGCGGGGCGTTCCGGCGCTCGCTCGCCCGCGCCCGGGCCGGCCACCGGCGAAAGGCTGACGGTCGCCATCACCGAGATGGCCCACGGCGCCGCCGCGCTGGGCCGGACGGCCGAGGGCCAGGTGATCTTCGTCGACGACGCCCTGCCGGGTGAGCACGTCCTCGCGGAGGTGACCCGGCGCAAGCGCAGCTTCCTCAACGCGCGGGCGGTCGAGGTGCTGGAGCCTTCGCCGCACCGGGTCGCGCCGCCCTGCCCCTACGTGCCGGAGTGCGGCGGCTGCCAGTGGCAGCACGCCTCCTACCAGGGGCAGCTGGAGCAGAAGGCGCGGGTCCTGGCCGCGACGATGCGGCGGGGTGGAGCCCGGGTGCCGGAGGCGGAGGTCATCGCGGCGCCGGAGGCTTTCCGCTACCGGATTCGCGGCGAGTTCAGCCTGGTCGCCCCTGGCTCCCGGGGTTACGGCCTGGGCTTCACGCGCCGCGGCAGCTGGAACCTGATCGCCGTCGACGACTGCCTGATCCACCACCCCCACCTGACCGCGGCGCTGCCCGGCATCCGCAGGGCGCTGGACGCGGCCGGCGCCGGCACCATGCGCAGCCTCCACCTCACCGCCAACCCGGGGCGGCGCGAGCTGCTCTGGCAGGCGCGCGGCGGCGAGGACCCGGCCGGCTTCCAGGCCGCGCTGGCCGCCGAGCTGTCCGAGTACCTGGTCCACCAGGACTCGATGAGCCTGGAGTACGACGGCGCCGCCATCGACGGCCGTGAGGGCCAGCCATTGGTCTTCCGGGTCGACTCGGACTCCTTCGTCCAGGTCAACCATGCCCAGGCCCACCGCCTCTACGGCCGGGCCCTGGCCTACCTCGGCGATCGGCCGGGCCGCGTTCTGGAGGGCTACGCCGGCCTGGGCGCGATCTCGGTGATGGCCGGCACCCGCCCCGACCCCGCCACCCGGCCGAAATCCATCACCCTGGTCGAGGAGGCTCGCGCCTCAGCCGTCCTGGGCCGCCTTCACCTCAGGATGCACGGCCTCGACGGCAGCGCCACCTACCAGCGCGGCGCCTTCGAGGAGGTGCTGCACCAGTTCGAGGCCGGCAGCTTCGACAGCGTGGTGGTCGACCCGCCCCGCGCCGGCTGCGCCCCCGAGGCCCTGGCCGGCATCGCCCACGCCACCCCCGAGCGGATCGTCTACGTCTCCTGCGATCCCGCCACCCTGGCCCGCGACCTCGAACGCCTGGCCCAGCTGGGCTACCGCGTCGAGGCCCAGACCCTGGTCGACATGTTCCCCCAGACCTACCACATCGAGTCGGTCACCCTGCTCCTCCGCCAGGCGGGCGCGGGCGGCATAGACTAGCCAGGTGGGCCGGGCCGGCCACTTCCACTCGCCTCGACACGCCCTGGTGACATGAGCGATTTCGTCCACCTCCACACCCACTCCGAGTTCAGCCTCCTCGACGGCGCCAGCCGGATCCAGGAGATGGTGGCGGCGGCCAAGGCGGCGGGGCAGACGGCGCTGGCGCTCACCGACCACGGGTCGCTGTACGGCGTGGTGCCGTTCTACAAGGCCTGCGTCGCGGCCGGGATCAAGCCGCTGATCGGGTGCGAGACCTACGTCGCCCAGCGGACGCTGCACGACAAGGAGTCGAAGGTCGACCGCGACCCCCACCACCTGGTGCTGATCGCGGCCAACCAGACCGGCTACCGCAACCTGATGAAGATGATCTCGACGGCCCACCTGCAGGGCTACTACGTCCGGCCGCGGGTCGACAAGGAGCTGATGGCGGCCCACAGCGAGGGGGTCATCGCGCTCTCGGCGTGCCTCGCCGGGGAGGTCAGCGAGCGGGTCCAGACCGGCGACGTCGACGGCGGCGTGGAGGTCGCCGAGCAGTACCGCGAGATCTTCGGCGACCGCTACTTCCTGGAGATCCAGAACCACGGCATCCCCGAGGAGGACACCACCCGCCAGGGCGTCATCGAGGTGGCGCGGCGCACCGGCATCCCGCTGGTGGCCACCAACGACTCGCACTACACCGCCCAGGCCGACGCTCAGATGCACGACGTGCTGCTCTGCATCCAGACCGGCAAGCGCGTCGCCGACGTAAACCGCATGAAGTTCTCCGGCGACGGCTTCTACCTCAAGCCGGAAGAGGAGATGCTCCAGCTCTTCCCGGAGTGCGCCGAGGCGGTGCGCAACACGGCCGGCGTCGCGGCCATGTGCGACCTTGCGATCGAGCTCGGCGGGATGCTGCTGCCGCGCTACGATGTGCCCGGCGGGATGGATGCCGACGCCTACCTGCGCACGCTCTGCGAGGACGGCTTCCGGCGCCGCTACCCCGAGGCGACCAAGGAGCAGCAGACGCGCCTGGACTACGAGCTGCAGGTCATCACCGAGATGGGCTACGCGGCCTACTTCCTGATCGTCTGGGACTTCGTCCACCACGCCAAGACCCACGACGTGCTGGTCGGTCCGGGGCGCGGCTCGGCGGCCGGCTCGATGGTCTCCTACTGCCTCGACATCACGACCCTCGACCCGCTCAAGTACGGCCTGATCTTCGAGCGCTTCCTCAACCGCGACCGGGTCTCGATGCCCGACATCGACATCGACTTCTCGGTGGCCGGCCGCGAGTCGGTGATCAGGTACGTGACCCAGAAGTACGGCCAGGAGCGGGTGGCCCAGATCGGCACCTTCGGGACCATGGCCGGCAAGGCCGCGATCCGGGACGTCGGCCGGGTGCTGGACATCTCCATCCCCGAGGTCGACCCCATCGCCAAGATGATCCCGGTGCACCAGGGCAAGACGGTGTCGCTGGAGAAGTCGCTGGAGCAGGTCGCCGAGCTGCGCGGGATCTACGCCTCCGACCCGCGCTACAAAGAGCTGATCGACACCGCCCAGCGCCTGGAGGGGATCACCCGCAGCGTCGGCACCCACGCCGCCGGGGTGGTCATCTCGCAGGAGCCGATCGTCAACCACGCGCCGCTGCAGCGCGGGACCACCGACAAGTCGACCATCGTCACCCAGTACGAGATGAACGCCATCCAGGAGCTGGGGCTGCTGAAGATGGACTTCCTCGGCCTGCGCAACCTGGACATCATCGACGCCTGCCTGCGCATCGTGCGGCAGACCCGGGGCGACGTCGTGCTCATCGAGGACATCCTGCTGGACGACGCGGCGACCTACGAGATGCTCTGCCGCGGCGACACCCTGGGCATCTTCCAGCTGGAGTCGCCGGGGATGCGGCGCATCCTCGCCGGGCTGCGCCCGAGCCAGTTCGAGGACATCAGCGTGGTCAACGCGCTGTACCGTCCGGGGCCCATCGAGGCCGGCCTGATCGACCAGTACGTCGCCTGCAAGCACGGGCTGAAGGAGGTCGAGTACCTCCACCCGCTGCTGGAGGAGGTGCTCCGCGAGACCTACGGCGTGCCGGTGTACCAGGAGCAGGTGATGCAGATCGCCATCACCATGGCCGGGTTCACGCGGGGCGAGAGCGACATCCTGCGCGCCGCGATGGGCAAGAAGGACAAGGCCAAGATGGCCAAGCAGCGCGAGAAGTTCATCGCCGGCTGCGTCGCCAGGGCCATCCCCGAGCACGAGGCGCAGAGCGTCTTCGAGAAGGTCGAGTACTTCGCCGGCTACGGCTTCAACAAGGCCCACGCGGCGGCCTACGGGATGATCAGCTACCAGACCGCGTACCTCAAGGCCAACTACACCATCGAGTACCTCTGCGCGCTGCTCCAGAACGAGGCCGACCAGGGCAAGGTGGCGGCGGTCATCGTTGACTGCCAGGACCACCACATCGACGTCCTGCCACCCGACGTCAACACCTCGGAGGCCGACTTCGCGGTGGTCCAGATGCCCGCCGGCGACGTCAACGGACGCATCTCCTTCGGCCTCCGCGGGATCAAGAACGTGGGCGTCAAGGCCATCGAGCTGCTGGTCGAGGAGCGCCGCCAGAACGGCGCCTACGCGTCGCTGCTCGATCTCTGCCTGCGGCTCGACCTGCACGAGGTCAACAAGCGGGTGCTGGAGGCGCTGGTCAAGTGCGGCGCGATGGACTCGCTGGGCGAGCGGGCGCAGCTGCTGACCAGCCTCGACCTGATCGTCGACCGCGCCCAGCAGGTCCAGCGGGAGCGGGCTTCGGGCCAGGTCTCACTGTTCGGCGAGGAGAGCGGGATGGGCGGCGAGGACGTCGAGGTCCGCCTGGTCGTGGGGGTGCCGGCCGCCGACGACCGCACCCGGCTGGCCTGGGAGCGCGAGTTCCTCGGCATCTACCTCAGCGACCACCCGCTGCGCCACGTCGAGGCCGACCTGCACGCCCGCACCGACACCCGCTGCATCGAGATCACCACCGAGCTGGAGGGTTTCCAGGTGCGCATCGGCGGGGTGGTCCGGGAGATCCGCAGGCGTCCCGACCGCACCGGCAAGAATATGGCCTTCGTGGAGCTGGAGGACCTCACCGGCTCGGTCTCGGTGACCATCTTCTCGCGGGTCCTGGAGCAGGCCGGCGAGCTGCTCCAGCCCGACCGCATCGTCCTCCTCAGCGGCAAGGTCGACACCCGCCGGCGCAGCCGCGACGGCGGCGACAGCGAGGAGGCCAGCATCGTCGCCGACGCGGTCTGGGCCTTCGACGGCCCCGACCCCGCGGGCTGGCAGCGGGCCCAGGTGGTGCACCTCGCGGTGCCGCTGTCGCTGCGCGAGTCCGACCTCCCGGCGGTCGCCGACCTGCTCGGCGGCTACCCCGGCCCCGACCCGGTGGTGCTCCACTTCGAGGACGCCGAGCAGGCCTGGGAGCTGGAGCTGCCGGGGGTCCAGGTCTCCCATTCCCCGGAGCTGGCGGCGGCGGTCGAGGCGATGCTCGGTCCGGCCTCCTACCGCTGCGAGGTGGTGCGCCAGCGGGCGCCCGAGCGCCGGCCCTTTCGGGAGCGCGAGCGGGGAGGCGAGGCGGCCTGACCCGGGCGGGTGAGGGCCATGGCCTTCGCCTATCCTCAAGGGGTGCGTCTTGGAGTGCTGACCTCGGGCGGTGACGCCCCGGGGATGAACGCCGCCATCAGGGCCGTGGTCCGCCGCGCCTTCACCCTGGACTGCGAGGTGGTGGGGTTCCTGCACGGCTTCAGCGGGCTGATCCGGGGCGAGTGGCGGAAGATGACCCAGGCCTCGGTGGCGGGGATCATCCAGCGCGGCGGCACCATCCTGCGCACCGCCCGGTCGGCCGAGTTCCACACCCTGGAGGGACGCCAGGCGGCGATGCGCACCCTCCAGCAGGTCGGCGTCGACGGCCTGGTGGTGATCGGCGGCGGCGGCTCGGCGCTGGGCGCCATGGGCCTCGACGGCATGGGCATCCCGGTGGTGACGGTCCCCAGCACCGTCGACAACGACCTGCTCGGGACCGACGTCACCATCGGCCACATGTCGGCGGTGGACACCGTGGTCCAGAACGTCAACCGGGTCCGCGACACCGCGACCAGCCACGAGCGGATCTTCGTGATCGAGACCATGGGCCGCGACACCGGCCACATCGCCCTCAACGCCGGGCTGGCCTCGGGCGCCGAGTCGATCCTCATCCCGGAGATCGAGATGCCCCTGGAGGACGTCAGCCGGCGCATCCTCCGGGCCCACGCCCGGGGCAAGTCGCACAGCATCATCATGCTCGCCGAGGGCTACGGCCACGGCTTCGACGTGGCCCGGGAGATCGAGACCACCACCGGCCTGGAGACCAGAGTCATCGTGCTGGGCCACCTCCAGCGCGGCGGCTCGCCCCTGGCCAGCGACCGCATCCTGGCCTCGCGGCTGGGGGCCCACGCCACCGACCTGCTGGTCGGCGGCCAGCACGGGGTGCAGGTCGGCCTGCGCTCGGGGGACTACGTCACCACGCCGCTGCCGGAGGTCACCTCGCACCACCGCGAGATCGAGATGCACCTCTACGAGCTGGCGTCGTCGCTCTCGGGTTGAGGCGCTCGCGGGGCCCGGCCTGGCGCACGGTGGGCACGGCCCCGCGCCGGCCGCCGCAGGTTCGGCCGGCATAAGGGTGGAGGTCATCCCGGCGATCGACCTCCTCGGCGGCCGCGTGGTCCGGCTGCTGCGCGGCGACTACCAGCGGGCGACGGTGTATGCCCACGACCCCGTGGCGCTGGCCCAGACCATGCGCGAGGCCGGCGTCACCCGCCTGCACGTGGTCGACCTCGACGCGGCCCGCGACCCGGCGGCCGGCAACCGCGACCTGGTCGCCCGCCTGGCCGGGCTGCCCGGGCTGGCGGTCGAGGTCGGCGGGGGCATCCGCGACCGCGCCGCCGCCGCCCGCTGGTTCGACCTCGGCGTGCGCCTGGTCATCCTCGGCACCCTGGCGGCCGAGCAGCCCGAGGCGGCGATCGCCATCGCCGAGGAATGGCCGCGGCGGGTGCTGGTCGGCCTCGACGTGCGCGGGACCACCGTGGCCACGCGAGGGTGGCTGACGGAGGGCGGGGACGGGCCGCTGGCGCTGCTGCGGCGATTCGCGGGGGCGCCGCTGGGGGGCGTGGTCCACACCCGGATCGAGCGCGACGGCACCCTGGAGGGGATCGACGCCGGCGGGCTCGCCGAGGTGGTCGCGGCCAGCCCCCATCCCGTGATCGCCTCCGGCGGCGTGGCCGGGCTGGCGGACGTCGAGGCCGCGAGGGCGGCGGGCGCCGCCGGCGTGATCGTGGGCAAGGCGTACTACGAGGGGCGCCTCGACCTGTCGGCCGCCATCGCCCTGGCCAGCGCCGGCGAGGGCTGACGCGGCCCGCCGGCCGCCGAGCGTGCGGAACCGGGCGCGGCGCGCTACCATTCATACGTATGACTGAGACGGCGGCTCCGGCCAGGATCGGCGACCCCAAGACCCAGATCCTGGAAGCCGCCACCGGCGTCCTGCTGCGCCAGGGCTACTCCGGCGCCAGCCTGCGGACCATCGCCGCCGAGGCCGGGCTGCCGCTGGGCAACGTCCAGTACTACTTCCCCAGCAAGGCCCAGCTGATGATCGAGGTCTGGCGCTACGTCAACTCGCGGTCGCTGGAGCAGCTCCGCTCGGAGCTGGACCGGATCACCGACCCGGCGAGCCTGATGGAGATCGGCCCGGACCAGATCTGGGATTCCCTCAAGCAGCTCTCCGACCTCCAGCTGGTGGCCTACGACCTGCTGGTCCAGGCGCCCAAGGACGCGACCCTGCGGGCCTTCCTGCCCGAGCTCTTCGAGGGCTACCGCAAGGTCATCGAGGAGCAGCTCGACCGCTTCGAGACGGCCACCGGGATGCGCCTGCGGCTGCCCCGCGACGTGGTGGTGCCGCTGCTGATGAACACCATCCTGGGATTCGGCCTGTACTACGTGGTGACCCAGGACGAGGCCAGCTGCGACCGGGCCCTGGCCGCCTTCCGCCTGGTCGCGGCCAGCATGCTGGAGGCGCAGTGAACAGCTTCCGCTCGCGGAAGGTTCGGCAGTGAACAGCTTCCGCTCGCGGAAGGTTCGGCGGCAATGAGCGGCCTCCCCGAGCGCCTGGTCCGCGAGCTGCGCCGGAGCGCGCCCGAGCTCCTGGAGGAGGCCAGTGAGGTCGCCGCCCACTACGCCGCGGTGGCCATCGCCGCAGCCGGCGCGGCCGGCGCCGACTCCACGGTGCCGCTCCGCCTGGCCGCCGCCGCCACCCTGCTGGAGGCGGCGCTGACCGCCCACGCGGCCCCGGCGCCGCTGCCGCCGGAGAGCATCCTGGTCGCCGACCTGCGCCTGGCGCTGGCCGCCGAGCTGGCGGCCGAGGCCGCGGATGCCGGGGTCCAGGCCGCCCTGGCGCGCGCCGTGATGGACCTGGCCGCGGGCATCCCCGCGACCAACGCCGGCCTGCGCGGCTCGCCCCGCGCGGTCCTGGGGGCGGTGGTCGCCGGCAGCGCCGCGGCGGTCGCCGGGATCGGGGGCAGCGGGCGCGCGCTGCTGGAGGAGTGGGCGGTGGAGGTCGCGGGACTCGAACCCGAGGGCGTGGCCCTGGCCGCCCTGGCCCTGCTGCCCCAAGCGGCGGAGCGCCAGCCGGAGGTGGCCGCGGGGTGAACCTCGCGGTGGAGGCGGACGGGATCGCCGGGCCGGCCCTGGAGCGGCTGGTGGAGCAGGAGCTGCAGCGCCAGCTGGCGCTCGACCCGGAGTGGATGCGCGATCCCATGCGCGAGCTGGTGGAGGCCGGCGGCAAGCGCCTCCGTCCGCTCCTGACCATGCTCTGCGCCCAGCTCGGCCCCGACCACGATCCGGGCCGCAGCGCGCGGCTGGCGGCGGCGCTGGAGCTGATCCACTCCGCCACCCTGGTCCACGACGACATCATCGACGGCGCCGCCTTCCGCCGTGGCCGCCCCACCGTCAACCGCAGCCGCGGCGGCCGGGTGGCGATCGGCGTCGGCGACTACTACTTCGCGCGCGCCGCCGAGACCCTGGCCGAGCTCAACCGCCCGGCGGTCACCGCCACCGTGCTGTCCTGCGTCCGCGACGTCTGCCGGGCCCAGATCCTGGAGACCACCGCGCGCGCCGCCGACCGCCTCGACGAGGCGGTCTACGTCGAGATCGCCGCCGGCAAGACCGCCGCGCTGCTGGTCGCCGCCTGCGCCGGCGGGGCCCAGCTCTCCGAGGCGCCGCCGGCGGTGGTCGCCGCCCTGCGGGCCTACGCGGCGGACGTCGGCCTGGCCTTCCAGATGGTCGACGACGTGATCGACTTCGAGCCCGGCCCCACGGGCAAGCCCGCGGGCCAGGACCTTCGCGCCGGGGTCCGCAGCCTGCCCCTGATCCTGGCTTGCGCCGGGCCCGGCGGCGACCGCCTCACCGCCGCCCTGCGCCGGCCCGAGGCCCTCGACCGGGCGGTCGACCTGGTGCGCGCCAGCGGCGCCCTGGAGGCGACCCGCGCCCGCGCCCGGGCCCTGGCCGACCGGGCCATCGCGGCCCTGGGCGCCGTCCGCCCCGGCCCGGTCCGAGACCGCCTCGCCGAGCTGGCCGACGGCGCGGTCGAGCGCCGGGCCTGAGGCCTCGCGGCCAAGCCGACGGGCACCCCAGCCGCCCGCGTTGGCGCGCCTCGCGTCAAGCGGAGCCTGGCCCTCAGCGAGGCGAGGGGAAATCCGGCGGAGGCTGGCTGACCCCGGTCAGCATCTCCACCTGCAGCGTCGTCTGGTTGGGGTCGACCGAGCTCTCCGTGAGCGTCGCCGTGAGCTGCTCCTTGCGCCCGTAGGCGTAGGCCAGGATGCCGCCCTGGTCGTCGCTGTGGACCGTCCAGCCGTGGTACTCGAGGTCGGCGATGTAGACATCGTTGAGCGCCAGCGGGTTGATCGGGCACTCACCCTGCACGTCGTAGCGCATGGCGCCGGTGTCGGTGGTCGCGACCGAGCTCTGGGTGGTGCTGAAGTGGGCGCAGGTGACGACCTCCGGGGGCAGCTTGGCGGGGGCCTGCCCGCCGGACACCCGTCCGCCGCGCACCATGTAGACCGCGCCCAGGAAGGTGAAGAAGAGCAGGGCCAGGGTCACCAGCACGGCGCCCGCCACCATCAGGAAGAGGAGCTGGCGGTTGCCGCCCGGGTTGCCGAAGGGGCCGGGGTAGGGGGGTGGGACCGGTCCCGGCCCCCGGTCGGCCACTAGATCCGGCGGCCCAGCGGCTCGGCCAGGGTCCGCAGCCGGGCCATCATGGCGGCGAAGTTCTTGGGCGTCAGCGACTGCGCCCCGTCGGAGAGCGCGTGCTCGGGGTGAGGGTGGACCTCCACGATCAGGCCGTCGGCCTCGGCCGCCAGCGCCGCGGCGGCCATCGGGGCCACCAGCGACCAGCGGCCGGTGGCCTGGCTGGGGTCGACCACCACCGGCAGGTGGGAGAGCTCGCGGGCCAGCGGCACGGCGCTGATGTCGAGGGTGAACCGGGTGTAGGTCTCGTAGGTCCTGATGCCCCGCTCGCAGAGCACCACGTCGTTGTTGCCCTGGCTGAGGATGTACTCCGCCGCCAGCAGCCACTCCTCGATGGTGCTGCTCAGGCCCCGCTTCAGGAGCACCGGCCGGCCGGTCCGCCCGGCCATCTCCAGCAGGCCGTAGTTCTGCATGTTGCGGGCCCCGATCTGGAGCATGTCGGCGTACTCGCTGACCAGCCCCACGTCCTCGATGTTCATGACCTCGGTGACCACCGGCAGGCCGTACCGCTCGCGGGCCCTGGCCAGCAGCTTGAGCCCCTCCTCGCCTAGGCCGCGGAAGGAGTAGGGGGAGGTCCGCGGTTTGAAGGCCCCGCCGCGCAGCATCCGGGCGCCGGCGGCCAGCACCGCCTCGGCGGTCTCCATCAGCTGGGCCTCGCTCTCCACCGAGCAGGGCCCGGCCATCACCGTGAAGGCGCCGGCGCCGATGTCGACGTCGCCGACCCTGACCACCGTCGGCTCGGGGTGGAACTCCCGCCCGACCAGCTTGAAGGGCTTGCTCACCGGCACCGCGTCGACCACCCCCGG
>DASZGP010000279.1:0-9905 GCA_035938695.1 Candidatus Dormiibacterota bacterium
GCCCTGGTCGGCGTGGCCCGGCCCGGCGACATGGGCTTCGACGTCGTCCACCTCAACCTGCACAAGACGATGTCCACCCCCCACGGCGGCGGCGGCCCGGGAGCCGGCCCGGTGGGGGTCAAGGCGCGGCTGGCCAAATACCTGCCGGTGCCCACGGTGGAACCAGCTGAGGGCGGCGGCCACCGGCTCGACTGGGACCGCCCCGCCTCCATCGGCAAGGTCCGCAGCTTCGTCGGCAACTTCGCGGTGCTGGTCAAGGCCTACGCCTACATGCGCGCGCTGGGCGGCGACGGCCTGCGCCAGGTGGCCCAGGACGCGGTGCTCAACGCCAACTACCTCAAGGCCCGCCTGCGGCGGACCTTCGACCTGGCCTCCGAGGAGCCCAGCTACCACGAGTTCGTGCTCAGCAGCCGCCGTGCCAAGGACCACGGCGTGCGCAACATCGACCTCGCCAAGCGCCTGCTCGACTACGGCTTCTACGCGCCCACCGTCAGCTTCCCCCTGACCGTCCCCGAGGCCCTGATGGTGGAGCCCACCGAGACCGAGTCGCGCGAGACCCTGGACGCCTTCGCCGACGCCGTGGAGCGGATCTGGGAGGAGGTCCAGCGCGACCCCGAGATGGTCAGGCACGCCCCCCACACCATGCCCGTGGGCCGCCTCGACGAGGTCAAGGCCGCCCGCCAGCCCAAGCTGACCTGGAAGGCCTGACCGCCGTTCACGCTCAGAACGCTGGACACCCAGTCCCCAAATCGCTAAAGTCAGGGCCAGATCAACAGGTGCGGAGTTTCGCCAGCGCCCAACCAGGGGGACCGATTTGAGATGACGATCAGATACTTCACGACCGACCAAGCGGTAAACCTCAGCGGGCTCAGCCGTCGGCGCCTCCGGTACTGGCATGAGCACGGCTTCTTCGCGCCCGAGCACCTCGCTGGCGCGGGAGCTTTCAAATGGCTCTACAGCTTTGCGGACATTGTCGCGCTGCGGTCGATCGCCATACTGCTGGGTCGTGGGGTTGGCCTTGCGGAGCTACGCCGCGTGGCTGAGTGCCTCAGCGAGCATCAAGGCCGCTGGCGCGAGATCACATTCCGGGTATCCGGGAAGAAGGTTTCCTGGCTGGATCCGGAGACGGGTCAGTGGGAGGGAGCCCATCCGCCGGGCCAGATCGAGTTCGACCTTGCGATGGACGAAGTGGAAGAGGAGGCCGCCGGCGTGGTGGAGCTGCTCGGGACGCGTCCGGCGTCGGAGATCGGACATATCAGCCGCCGCCGGAACATCGCGGCCAACGCCTTCGTGGTCAGCGGTACACGAGTCCCGGTGAGCGCGATCAGAGCATTCCATGACGAGGGGTACAGCCCTGAGTCGATCCTTATGCAGTATCCGCACCTCAACCTCGAGGATGTCCAAGCGGCGATCGACTGGAAAGAGGAGCGCAGAGCGAGCTAGAAGAGGCATCGGGATGCGCTTCCTCGTGGACGAGGATGTGCCCCAGGAGGCCGTCGAGTATCTCCGCCAGCGCGGCCACACGGTCCTCCTGAGTCGCGACCTACTGGCGCCGGCGACGCCGGACGAGGTTGTCGCCAAGCTGGCGGACGACGAGGCCGCCATCCTGGTGACCTGCAATGCCAAGGACTTCAAGGCGCTCTTGGCCAAGATCCCGCCGGGAGGGCGGCAGACCTACCGTTTCGCCAGCCGGATCACTCTTGAAAACTGTCAGGGCCCGTGGGCCAAGCGGCGTCTCGCCCAGCTGATCGAATCGATCGAATTCGAGTTCACTGCTGCGCAAGCCCG
Organism: Candidatus Dormiibacterota bacterium; assembly: GCA_035938695.1. Taxonomy (GTDB): domain Bacteria; phylum Chloroflexota; class Dormibacteria; order DASZGP01; family DASZGP01; genus DASZGP01. The sequence continues at coordinate 1,789 of DASZGP010000279.1, forward strand.
GCATGACAAGAGGCTGCTGATGTGGATCAGGCAGCAGCGTTTCACCATCGAGCGGTAGAGAGAGCGCGCGCGGGCTGAGCTGCTAGGGCACGTCCCCGGCCGCGATGGCGACCTGGTCGCGACCCTTGGCCTTGGCTTCGTAGAGGGCGACGTCGGCGGCGCGGATCAGCTGGGCGCCGGACTGGCTGGGGCGGAGGGTGGCCACGCCGAGGGACAGGGTGATGCCCTCCAGCGTCGCCCCCCCGTACTTGACGGGGATCTTCTTGACCTCCTCGCGGAGGGTGCTGGCGCGCTGCACCGTGACCCCCAGGGGGGCGTCGGGCAGGAGCAGGATGAACTCCTCGCCGCCGTAGCGGCAGGCGATGTCGCTCCCCCGCAGGTGAGCCTTGAGGAAGTCGCCGAGAAGGCTGAGGACACGGTCCCCGGCCTCGTGGCCGAAGCGGTCGTTGTAGTCCTTGAAGTGGTCGATGTCGAGCATGATCAGGGACATCGGGTTGCCCGCCCGCTCCGAGCGGCGCAGCTCGCGCTCCAGTGACTCCTCCAGGTAGCGGCGGTTGTAGAGGCCGGTCAGGGGGTCGCGGACGGACTGCAGGCGGAGGGTCTCGCGGAGGCGGAAGTTGGCGATCGCCAGGGCCAGCTGCTCGGCCACCGTCACCGCCAGCTGCTGCCGCTGGGCGGCCAGGGTGGGCTCGCGGTCGTCGCCGTCGGGCGGGCGGCCGTGGACGTGGAGGATGCCCAGGGTCTCGCCCTGGGCCAGCATCGGGACGCAGATCGACCACGAGGGCATCGGCCCGGCGTGGAGGCAGCCGAGCCCGGCCTGGCCAAGCTCCATCACGTGGGTGCGGCCGCGGCGGAGGGCCCAGCAGTCGTTCTTGTCGAACACCGACTGCCCGCCCGGGACGCCCCAGCGGGCCACCACCTCGAGCAGGTCCTTGGAGTTCTTGTAGACGCAGAGCGAGCCGTCGACGTCGGCGAAGATCTGCTCCGAGAACTGGCCGATGGCCTGGTAGGCCTCCTCCACCACCACGCAGCTCTGCAGGAAGTCGCCCATCTCGCTGATCAGCTTGATCTCGCGGTTGCGGGCCTCGAGGTCGGCGACGGCCTCCAGCAGCCGGTCGTTGGTGTCGGTCAGCCGTTCCTCGGCCACGCGCCGAGCGCTGATGTCGCGGATGAAGGCGCTGAAGCTGTGGCGGCCGGCTTCGTCCTGGGCCGGCCAGATGCGCAGCTCGACCGGGAACTCCCGTCCCGAACGGTGCTGGGCGACGATCTCGATGGTCCGGTTGAGGACGTGGGCCTCTCCGGTGTCGAGGTAGCGGCGGAGGCCGGCGAGGTGGGCGGAACGGTACTGCTCGGGGATGATGAGGTCCGACAGCAGCCGGCCCACCGCCTCCTCGCGGGTCCAGCCGAAGATCCGCTCCGACTCCAGGTTCCAGTCGGTGACCAGGCTGGCCGCGTCGATCCCCACGAAGGCGTCGGTGGCGGTGTCGATGATCGTCCGCAGGCGCTCCTCGCTGGCGCTCAGCCGCTCCGCCGCGCGCTGCCGCTCGACCGCCCTCCCGACCTGGGCCCCGAGGGTGCCCATGACCTCCAGCACCGCATCGTCGGGCGGCACCACCTCCGGGCTGAAGAATTCCAGCACCCCCACCACCTGGCCGTCGAGGAGCACCGGCTGGGCCAGCGCCGAGCGCAGCCCCGGGGCCTCGCCGCGCGCGCCCTGGAGGAGCTCGGGATGGTCGGGCAGGTCGGTCAGCCAGGCCGCCTCCCCGGTCTCCAGCGCCCGCCCCGCCAGCCCCTCGCCGGCGGCGACCACGGTGGTCTCGCTGGCGCGGCGGAAGCGGCTGTAATCGGCGCCGGCGCCGGCCTGGTGCCAGATCGAGGTCGGCAGCAGCGTGGCCCCACCGGCGTCGGTGAGGTAGGCGTGGCCCAGCGCGAATCCGGTGTGCTGGCAGATGCGCCGCAGGGTGGCCTCGATCGCCGCCGCCGTGGTGGTGGCTTCGCTGACCGCCGTGGTGAGGTCGCGAACGATGTCGAAGAGCTCGCGCTGGCGGGCCAGCCGCTGCTCCAGGAGCCGCCAGTCGGCGTCGTCGCGGACCGGCTCGGCGACCGCCCGGGGCGGTCGCGCGGCGGACCGGCGGGGCGTGGCTCCGACCCTGGCCGACCGCACCGAGGCAGGTCTGTCGTTGTCCCGCGCAACGCTCACTGGTCGTGATTATGCGCGACAATCCCGGAATTGCCCCCCGTCAGACAGTTACTATTCCCATCGGCTCATCCAATACAGCAGGAGAAACCGCATGGCAGTGACCCCGCCCCGCCGTCGGGGACGTCCGCGGAAGACTGAAACAGACACCGCTCCGCGGCGCCGTGGACGTCCTCGCCGCACAGTGGTCAAGGACGATGCCGCCCAGGTGGGCACCTCCATCGTCGAGGGCATCAACCGCCTGGTCGCCGAGAACAAGACGCTGCGCGCCGAGAACGAGACGCTGAAGGCCCAGCTGGCGACGATCGAGAAGCTGGTCGGTGGTGGCGCCACCCCGGCTCCGGCCCGCCGCGGCCGCCGTCCCGCCGCCGCCGCGCCGGCCGCGCCGGTCAAGGTCCGCCGCCGCCGGGCGGTGACCACCGATCCGGCCGTCCTGGAGCGCCGCCGCGCCGCCCTGGCCAAGGCCCGCGAGGCGCTGGCCGCCAAGCGCGCCGCCGCCAGGGCCGGGAAGTAGGGGTACCGGGAGGGCGACCTGGGCGGCGCGCGGAGGGACCGCCGCCCAGTCTCAAGATTCGAGGCGCGCGAGCCCCCTGGCCCCGGGAGCCCGACTGCGCCAGCGCCCGCTGAGCGTTGACAAGGTTGTCGCGAAGTAACTGTGCGAGCGTGTGTTCTGTTGACCTGGGTGATCCCCGGTGATAGCTTGAACTTCAGGGTCCGGCCAATCTGAAGGTGCACTTGATCCACTCCAAGCTTCTCGTCGCGGCCTCCACGGGGGCGCTTCTGCTGACCGCGTCACTGAACGCGCCGGTGGCTGCCTACACCGGCAACAAGGGCTGCTCGACCGAGCACGTCGACCACGACCAGACCCAGGCCAACCAGCCTGACGGCTGGCACGTCCAGTTCAAGGACAAGGACTGCAAGGAGCAGGGCGAGAGCGACGTCAGCTTCAGCCAGGACAGCGGGCCCCAGTCGACCGCGTCGCTGCCGCGCACCGGTGGCCTGGCCATCACCTTCCACGCCTTCTTCATCCCCGAGGACGCCAGCGCGGCCAGCTTCTGCACCGCCACGATGAATCCCACCAGTGGCCGGACCGACGCCAACGGCAACATCACGACCATGATCACGCTGCCGCCCAACTGCCCCGGCCAGTACGGCTTTTCGGCCACCGACGGGCAGCTCACGGTCTCGACCACCATTCGCGAGATCGGCGGGTTCCCCAACACCACCAGCAACCCGCCGTCGCCCGCCCCCGGCTCACCGCTGCTGCCCCTCGGCCTCGCCGGGCTGGGTCTGCTGGTCGCCGGGACGGGCTTGTACAGCCTGCGCCGCCGCCGGACCTGAGTCAGGCCGGCTCCGCGACCACCACGATCCGGGGATCGTTGGGGTTGTAGGTGGTGCAGGTGACGAGGATCAGCTCCTCGCCGGCCTGAGGCTTGAGCCAGCGCAGGTCGGTGCTGGGCCAGTGGGCGAAGTACTGCCGGACGATGTAGGCCAGGGCCGTGCGTCCGGGCCGCAGCACCTCGACCCGCTGCCCGACCTGGGCGTGGAACAGCGGACCGAACATCCCGGTCCGGGCGTGGGCGTAGACCACCGAGCGCTGGCCGTCGCCGGGGAATCCCAGCCCGGGATAGATCGCGGCCTTGTACAGCGGGGCGTCCCAGCCGTCGCCCATGACCACCGGCAGGTCGATCCCCAGCGCCGGCACCTGCACCCGCTCGCCGTCCGCCAGGCCCGAACCGGCCGGGGGGCTGGGCTCGGGGAAGGCGTCGCTGGGGAGGAGGGCGGCGGGCGAGGGCAGGGCCCGGGGCGGACGCCCCTGTGGGAGCCGGCTCAGGGCCAGGCCGCCGCCCGCCAGCAGCAGCCCGACCACGATCGCCAGCAGGGGCAGCCGGCGTCTCACCAGCGGGCCTCGAACCGGCGGTCGTCCGCCAGGGTGGTGTCAGCCGCCAGCTCGCCGCCGGGGTAGCTGACCCTCAGCGCGACCTCCGCCGTGGGCAGCCCCGCCTGCTTCTGCAGCTGCAGGCTCCAGCGGCCTCCGCCGGCCAGGCCAACCGTGTAGTCCACTCGGAGCTCCCCGGTGTGGCCGCGCTGGAGCACGAAGAAGGCCGCGATATAGCGCCTGCCGTGCTCCAGGCCGACGCCGTCGAGCCCGCCGTGGCCCAGCTGCCCGTCCTGCTCGAAGGTCAGCTGGGCCAGTGAGGCGTTCTCCGGGATGTAGACCCGCACGTAGTCACGGTAGCTCCCGTCGCCGGGATTGAGGGCCCGGTCGGTGTCGTCGACGGGAGCCGGAAGGGTGTAGCGGACCCGGACCTCGTGGCGGCTGAGACCGTTGTCGGGGACCTCGGCGGTGAGGCTGACCGAGCGGGTCAGGTAGTAGTCGCCCTTGGTGGCGCCGACGTTGGCGTCGACCACCATCAGGTAGTCGTCGGGAGCGCTCAGCAGCGCCCCGTCCCAGTGCGCGGCGGCGGCCGCCGCGGCCAGGCCGGGATCGTGCGCGTAGACCTGGATGTGGCGCCCGGTGGCGCTGTCGGCGAAGGCCTGGAAGAGCTTGGACCAGCGGGTCGCGGGCTGCGCCAGGACGGCATGGAGCAGTGCTTGGGCGATTGGCGCCAGGGCCCCTTTGCCGGCGCCGCTGGCGTGGCTGACGTTGACGATGAAGTTGAGCCGGGCGAACACGTCGGCGGCCGTGAAGGTGCCGTAGCCGGCCACGTCGACCGGGCCGGTCACCTCCAGCATGGCACTGATCGCGTAGGGGTCGATGGATATGGTGCCGTCCACGCCCCGCCCGGTCGCCGAGCCGTACATCCGCTCCGCGAGGCGGGCGCTGGTGGGAAAGTCCGGGTCCCAGCCCGAGTCGCCCAGCTCCAGTGAGTCGTGGTAGAAGGTCAGGTAGCGGTTGAGGGCCACGGGGATCGGGAAGCGCTCCTTGAGCATGGCGTTGAAATACTGGTGGTCGCGCACCTGGAGGTCGGCCGGGGTGCCGGCGGTGAAGGCCACCGTCCCGACGGCCCCGGCGAAGCCGCCCGAGGGCCGCAGCTCGGAGGGATTGGCGAAGAGCACCAGGTAGGTGCGCGTGCCGCCGGCGCCGAGGGCGGCGGGGGCGAAGCGGGCGGCGGTGGCCCCCGCCGCCATCTGGTCGCGGACCGGGGCGATGCGGGACACCGCCTGGTCGACCCAGCGTCGTACCGGCGGCAGCAGCGCGTGCCCGCCGTCCGTCCGCAGGGCCGCCAGGGCCGGGGTCAGGCCGGCCTCACCGTCCCGCAGCGGGCCCGCGGTGGCGTCGATCAGATGGAGCAGCCGGGGCCCCGCCGACCCGCTGTCGCCACGCTCGGCGTCGTAGGCCCGGGCCACCTGGACGGCGTCGTCGAGGGCCCGAGAGGCCGCCAGCACGCCGCCCAGGACGTGGTCCATGGCATGGACCTGGTCCCCCACCCAGGGCAGGGACCTGGCGATGGCCACCAGGGGATCGTTCTCGATCACCGCGGCGCCCGAGCCGACCTCCTGGGCGGCATGTCGCTGCAGCGCCGCGGTGCCGCTGATGCGGGACGCCGTCCAGCCGCTGGGGGTGGAGCCGAGCTCTGTGGCGCCGTCCTGGAGGCCGGCGACGCCGGCCCGGACGTCGCGGACCGCCGGCAGCAGGCGCAGCGCCTCCGCTGTGACCAGCGTCAGGAGCAGCGCGCCGGCCCCCAGCAACAGGCGCCGCCGCCAGCGCGGGGAGCGCTTCCTGCGAACCCTTACCCGGACCCTCCCCGAGGCGCTACCGAACCCGCCGGGAAGCACCGTGGGCTTGCCAGAACCGGAACGCAGGTTCAACCTGAGCAGAGGAACGCTGCACCCACAGCGCGATTGTAGCCAGGCGCATTTTCCGGCTCTTGCCACCGACCAGGCATCAGGGAGATCACAACGTTGACACAATTCCTTGACTTGCCCCCGGGGCGTCGCTAGGGTTGACACTCTGCGATGGCTCCAAAGCCCGCCACTGAGATGGGTATCAGCGGCGTTTTCGCAGGTCTAGCGGGAACCAGAACAGTGCTGAGCACGTCCAACGCCCCGAAAGGGTGCATCTCCAATGGAAGGGGGGGCGTCGGTCGTAGGCTGCACGGGCAGCGTGTGACGGGTCTGACACGCGTCCGTGGCGGCCCCGTTGCCGCCTGTCCCCATGGTGGGGGCTAGGCGTGACGGAACGGGAAATGCGGGTTTCCCGCTACTTGGGGCGTCTGGCTGAGGTCACGCGGGCGGTCGCGCCCACGGAGATCGCCGCCGCGGTGACGATGCTGGAGCAGGCCTGGGCCGAGGATCGGCTGGTGCTGACCTGCGGCAACGGCGGCAGCGCCAGCGCCGCCTCCCACCTGGCGCTCGACCTGAGCAAGCAGACGATGGTCGCCGGCCGCCCCGCGCTGCGGGCGCTGGCCCTGACCGACCCGGCGCTGATGTCGGCGTGGGCCAACGACGCCGGCTATCGCGAGGTCTTCGCGGAGCAGGTCAGGCTCCACGGCCGTCCCGGCGACCTGCTGGTCTGCCTCTCCTGCTCGGGCACCTCGGAGAACGTGGTGGCGGCGATCGCGGCGGCCCGCCAGGGAGGCCTGGCGGTTCTGGTCCTGGGCGGCACCGAGGGCAGCCTGCCCCGCCGCCTGGCCGATGTCTACGTCCACGTCCCATCCTTCGACTACGGCGAGATCGAGGCGGTCCACGTGGCCATCCAGCACTGCATCGCGACCCTGCTGCGGGAGGCGGCCGAGCTCGGCGCCCTGACCCCGGTGACTCCCGGCCGGCCGGTGGTGCTGCTCGATCGTGACGGGGTCATCAACCGCAATCTGCCGGGCAGCGTCCGCTCCTGGGACGCCTTCGAGTTCCTGCCGGGGGTGCTGGAGGCGCTGGCCATGCTCCGCCGCGGCGGCCACCGCGTCATCGTGGTCACCAACCAGGCGTCCGTGGCCCGCGGCCAGATGACCCCGGCCCAGCTCGAGGACATCCACCGCCGGATGCAGGCCGCGATCCTGGAAGCCGGGGGCGAGGTCGAGGCCGTGATGGTCTGTGCCCACGCGCCGGAAGCCGCCTGCGAATGCCGCAAGCCGCAGCCCGGGCTGATCACCGAGGCCGCCCGGAGGCACCGTTTCCGGGCCGGTGAGGCGATCATGGTCGGCGACCACCGCGACGACATGGCGGCGGCGGCCGCCGCCGGCACCCGCCGGGTGCTGGTCCTTTCCGGCCGCGAGGCGGGCACTCCGCCCGGCGAGCTTCCCCCCGCCGACCTGGTCGCGCCCGACCTCCTGGCCGCCACCCGCAAGATCCTGGACGGCCACTTCCAGACGGGCCTCGGGCGCCTCCTGGAGGCCTGATGCTGATCGTCAGGGCGCCGATGCGGCTCTCGTTCGCCGGGGGCGGTACCGACCTCCCCGCCTACTACCGCGAGCACGGCGGCATGGTGGTGTCGACGTCGATCGACAAGTACGTCTACGTCTTCATCTCGCCCAACGGCTTCGGCAGCCTGCAGATCTCGTCCTCCGACTACTCGACGTTCTTCCGTCACGCCGGTGGTGAGGAGGTCGAGGAGGAGGGCAAGCTGCGCTACGCCCGAGCCTTCCTGCGCCACTTCGGGGTCCGCGCCGGGTACTCCCTCTTCATGGCCAGCGAGATGCCGCCGGGTACCGGCCTGGGTTCCAGCAGCTCGCTCTCGGTGGCCCTGACCAAGGCCCTGGCGGCGCTCCGGGGCGACGTCCTGAGCAAGGACGACGTGGCCCTCCAGGCCTCCTCGATCGAGATCGACAAGCTCAAGATGCCGATCGGCCGCCAGGATCACTACGCGTCCGCATTCGGCGGCATCAACGCCATCCACTTCGGCCGCGAGGAGATCACGGTCGAGAGCCTGCGGGTGTCCGCCGCGACCCGGCGCTGGCTCGAGGACTCGCTGATGATCTTC
>DASZGP010000280.1:0-3183 GCA_035938695.1 Candidatus Dormiibacterota bacterium
CGGTCGGCGAGGTGGTCGAGCTGATGTCGATCTCGGCGCCGTTGGCCAGCTCGGGGCCGCTGTCGGGGCCGGGGATGACCTCCACGTAGTGGTTGCCGAGCAGGCCCAGCGAGCGGACCACCGCCTTGGTGCCGCCGTGCAGCGGGGCGAAGGCGTCGGCCACGCTGACCGTGACCACCGCCACGTCCGTGCCCAGGTCGAGGCTCTCGACCTTGCCGGCCTTGACCCCGTGGATCAGGACGTCGTTGCCGGTGACCAGGCCGTCGGCGTTGGTGAAGTCCAGCTTGACCCGGTAGTTGCCGGTGCCCGAGCCGGCCGCGGCGGTGCCGCCGGCGACCAGGAAGATCCCCAGGACGATCAGCAGGCGGCGCGCGATGCCCATCCTCAGGCTCCCAGCAGGTAGGCCAGGAAGGCCCTGGCGTCGGCGTCGGTGGGGGCCAGGCTCTGCGGCCCGCCGGCGTTGGCGGCCGCCGCGGCGGGCACCCCGCTGGACTGCGTCAGGTAGGTCCCGGGGCACTGGTACTTGGCGCCGGTGTCGCTGCAGTTGAGGTTGATGAACCCGTAGGCGTGGAGGCCGTTGCTGGGGTCGTAGGGGGCGAAGGAGCTCTGCCAGTAGGTGTTGAGGGGCAGGTTGTTCTTCTGGCTGACGGTGAGCTGGTCGCTGGGGTAGCTGTACTGGAGCCCCAGCAGGAGGCTCGGGATGGCGGTGTCGACGATCGGGTTGGTGGCGGTCAGGAGCTGGTTGAGGTGGGTCAGGTCGCCGGGCGCGGCCTCCACCGCGGCGCGCAGGTTGGCGTCGTTGTTCTGCTGCCCGACCACGGTGTTGAGGCGGCTGAAGAGGTCGGAACCGTTGTTCAGGACGTTGGCCAGGTGGGCGTCGTTCTGGGCCACCGTGCCGGTCACCGCGTCGGCGCTCTGGAGCAGGCCGGCGAGCTGGTCGTGCTCCTGGGCCAGGGTGGTCAGGATGGTGTCGGTGTCGACCAGGATGTGGTCGATCTGGGCGGTGCGGTCCTTGAAGCGCGCCGCCACCGGGGTCAGGTGCTCGGCGATGGTGCGCAGCTCGGGGATGGTGGCGTTGATGTCGGTGCCCCGGCCCGCGACCCCCCCGCCGAGGCTGATCAGGTCCACCGACATCGCCTTGCGGGTCTCGGCGTCCATGTTCTGCAGCACCTGGTCCAGCTCGACCTGGGTGTAGGCCTGGGCGGGCGGCAGGCTGCCGCCGTCGGGCACCTCCTGGTTGGACCTGCCGCGGGTCAGGTCGACGTACTTCTCGCCCAGCAGCGACTTGGGCCGGATCAGCGCGGTGGCGTCGGTGTAGATCGGCCGGTAGCGGAGGTCGATGCCCATCACCACCTGGGCCCCGGAGCCGGTCTGGGTGACGCTGATGACCCTGCCCACCGGGATGCCGGAGATGCGGACGTCGCTGCCGTCGACCAGGGCGTCGGCGTCGCGGACGCTGAAGGCCACCCGGTACTCGGGTGGCAGGGGGCCGAAGCGCTGGCCGGTTTGGATCGCCATCCAGAGCAGGCCGGAGAGGGAGAACACCGCGAAGGCGGCGATGATCGCCAGGTTGCGGCCGATGCTGTTGCTAGGCATTCCAGGCCCCGGTCAGGTCGGCCCAGAGCTGGGCGAAGAAGTTGGTCGAGCCGCCCCTGGCGGCCGGTCGCGAGGCGGTGCCGCCGGACGCCGGCAGGCCACCGGTGGCGGTGGAGGCCTTGGCCCCGGCCTGGTAGGGCTCGGTGCCGTTGGTGCCGGGGGCGCAGGCGGCCGCCGACGGCGCCATCCCGCCGGGGATGAGGTCGCCGCACTTGGCCCCCTGGGCCACGTCGAACATCCCCATCACCCGCCAGAGGTGGCGGTTGCCGCCGGTGGTGGAGTTGCCCTTGGCCTGCTCGCTGCCGCCGAAGGGATCGTCGAGCGGCGACCCCGCCGGCGGGCAGGCCGCCGGCTCGGTGGTCCCGGGGATGTTCCGGTAGTTGGCGTAGATGTGGGTGTCGCAGCCGTTGGCCCCGATCATCACCTGGGCCAGGCGGGGCAGCAGGTCGATGCCGTCCTGGACGGCCGGGCCGGGGGCGCCGGGCGGCGTGGCCAGGTAGGTCAGGTTGAGCTTGCTGGTCATGCCCAGGAAGTTGCTGGCGTTGTCGATGGTGCCCGGCAGTTTCTTGATCGTCGCGGCCAGGGCCGGGGTGTTGGGGGTCAGCCCGGTGTCCAGGGTGGCCAGCAGCCCGTCGAGGTTGGCGAAGGCGTCGGAGAAGTTGGCCGAGTGGGCCTGGAGCGTCCGGCTGACGTCGTCCCAGTGCCGCAGCGTGGCGGCCAGCTGCTCGTGGTAGGTGGCCGAGGTCTGCTGGATCTGGTCCAGCTGGACCAGCAGGGCGTCGATGTCCTGGCTCTCCTGGTCCAGGGTGGCGGAGGTGAAGGTCAGGTCGCTTGAGATCCGCTGGAGGTCGGCGGCGCTGAGGTTCATGTCCTGGCCGCGCTGGGCGGTGGCCTCGCCGAGGGCGTTGATCACGATCTGGAGCTTGTCGCGGGTGGTGGGGTCGAGGGCGTTGAGGACCTCGTCGACCTGCACCGGGGTGAGGGTGCGGTCGAGGTGGATGGTGCCGCCGTCCTGGAGCAGCCCGGCGGCCGGGGTGCCGCGGTCGATCTCGACGTAGGTCTCCCCCAGCAGGTTCTTGGGCCGGACGATCGCGGTGGCGTCCCGGTAGACCGGCTGGTACTTGCTCAGCACCTGCACCGTGACCAGGGCCAGGTTCTGGCTGACCGCGATGTCGCGGACCTGCCCGGCCTGCACTCCCGCCACCCGCACGTCGTTGCTGTGGAGCAGGCCGGCGGCGTCCTTGAACTCGACCTTCAGGGTCAGGCAGGAGTTGAAGCGGCATACCCCGCCCATGTTCACCGCCATGTAGCCCAGCGCCGAGCCGGCGATGGCCATGTAGACCAGCACGATGACCACGTTGAACCGGCTTCTCACGACGGCACGCTCATCGCAGCAGGTACTTCAGGAGCAGGTCTTCGGTCTGCTGGCGCAGCGTTGGGTCGACGGCCGGCGGGGTGGGCGCGGGGGTGCCCGCCCTGGGGGTGGCCGGGGTCCCGCCGGGCAGCGGGTTTCGGCTCTGGGCGATCGCCGGGCAGCCGGGGACCTGCGGCGCCAGGGTGCAGATCTCGGTCTGCAGGGCGGCCTGG
>DASZGP010000281.1:0-8486 GCA_035938695.1 Candidatus Dormiibacterota bacterium
CGCAGCCGGGCCACCGCGAAGTTCAGGACCAGCAGGGTGACGATGATCACCAGGCCGCCGGTCAGCGACGCGTCGGGCCCGGTCATGGCGGGCTGGACCGCGTTGGCCACGAGCAGGATCAGGACCAGGTCGAAGAGCGTGAACTGCCCGACCTCGCGCCGCCCGAACCAGCGCAGCCCGATCAGCAGGGCGAGGTAGATGACGGTCGAGCGCGCCATCAGCTCCAGGATCGGGACCTGGGGTGTCAGCAGGCTGGGCATCGCCGGCGAATATGGACAACCCGGCGCGGGGTGCCATCTAAGGGGTCGGAGCCGCAGATATGTGTCAGGTTGTTTTTCATTTCTTCATGGCCCCATACAATCCTTGATCAACGGGCCTCCTCAGCGGGGCGGTCCGGATTGGGGTGTAAATACTTTTCCGAGGCAAGGGAAAGGAGGCGGTCGCAAGACCGCCTTCTTCGTTTAACCCCCCAGGCGGGCGGCTCGCGGCCCGACCCCGAAGCTCAGACCGGCGCCGCCGCGCCCAGCGCCCGGGCCACCGCCGCCCCGGCCCGCTCGCCGGTCGCGAGGCTGACGGGGCCGCCGCCGGCGATGCCGTCGAAGTCCGCCAGCCAGCCCTCGTCGTCGGCCACCGCCGCCTCCCCCGCCGGCCCGCCGAGGCGGGAGGCGTAGCGGGCCGCGAGGTAGGCCAGGCGGCCGCTGCCGGTGCTCGCCGCGTGCTCCTGGGCCTGGGCGGCCAGCAGCGCCGCGATATAGGTCACCGCCATCCGCCGCTCCAGCCGGCGCATCCGCAGCTCCGCGGCCTGGGGGTCGAGCTGGGCCAGCTCGGCGACGTCGGCGCGCAGCCCGCCGAGGCCGGCGTGCAGCGCCCGGGCCACGTCGGCCGCCGGCGCGGTTTGCCCGGCGGGCCCCCCGGACATCGCCGCCTCGCTTAGGCGCTCGACCTCGTCGAAGTAGGCCGGGCCGGCGCCGTGGGCCAGGGCCCGCAGGGTGTCCAGGGCCATGATGTTGCCCGAGCCCTCCCAGATGGCGTGGACGTAGACGTCGCGGAGCAGCCTGCCGTTGGGCCAGTCCTCGATGTAGCCGTTGCCGCCGCGCACCTCCATGGCCTCGGTGGCCACGATCCGGGCCCGCTCGGCGGCGTAGCCCTTGAGGACGGGGGTCAGCACCCGGAGCAGGCGCGCGGCCTCGGCGTCGCCGGCGTCGGCCCGGTCCAGGATGGCGCCCATCTCCAGGCCCGCCGAGAGGGTGGCCACGGAGTCGGTGACCAGCTCCACCAGGGTGTCGCGCATCAGGGGATGGTGGTCGAGGCGGCGGCCGAAGGTCTGGCGCTGGGAGGTGTGCCGGAGCGACTCGAAGACCGCCCGGCGCATCGAGCCGGCGGCCGCGGTGACGATCCCCACGCGGGTCGAGTTGACCATGTCCAGCATCTGCTTCATGCCCCGGTCGAGGTCGCCGACCTGCCAGGCGAAGGCCCCCCGCAGGCCGATCTCGGCCGAGGCCAGGGCCCGGTTGCCGAACTTGGGCTTGAGCCGGTGGAGGATGTAGGCGTTGCGCCGGGGATCGCCGTTGAGGGGGTTGTCGGCCACCCCCTGGGGCAGCCGCCGGGGCATCAGGAAGAGGCCCAGGCCGCGGGTCCCGGCGCCGGCGCCCTCGGGCCGGGCCAGGATCAGGACCAGGTCGGCGGTGGGGTTGCTGCAGAACCACTTCTCGCCCCAGATCCGCCAGTCGCCGGCCGGGTCGCGGACGGCCCGGCACTCGTTGGCCCCGACGTCGCTGCCGCCGGCCTTCTCGGTCAGGAACATGGCGGCGGTGAGGTAGTCGGGGCCGAGGCTGGCCAGCCGGGGCACCCACTCCGCGGCCAGCGCCGGATCGTTGAGCCGCAGCGCCCGGCACATCGCCGAGGACATCCCCACCGGGCAGGCGGCGATCGGCTGGTCGGCCTGCAGGAAGAGGTACTCGACCCCGCTGTGCAGCGGCGACGGCGCCGGGCGGTCCAGCCCGCGCCAGCCCGCGACCTGGCTCATGCCCACCAGGCCGAAGCCATGCTCCAGGCCCTCGACCACCTTGAAGCCGGGGTGGTAGTCGACCTCGTCGACCCGCCGGCCGCGGTGGTCGAACTGGCGCAGCACCGGGGGGTTGGCCTCGATCACCGGCATCAGGGGGTCGATCCGCGCCGGCACCAGCCGTCCGGCCTCGGCCATCGCCGCCTCGGCCACCGGCCACAGCCCCTCGCCGACGTGGCGCCGGACCAGCCACTGGAGGTGCTCGTCGCCGCCGTACCAGTCGTCCGCCTCGGTCTCGGGGATGTGGTGGGCGCCGTCGCCGACGTAGGGATCGGTCACGTTTCCGCTCCTCCTGTACCCCGCTGATCTTAGGCGCCCCGCGGGTCCCGGCGAATCGGCGGGGTGCCAACCGGTGACGGAATCTTGCTGGCACACGATTGTTCTGATAAGTAAAGAGTCTTCAACTCTTGTATATCGGGGCGCGCACGCGGAAAAGGGCGGGCGAGCTCCTGAGGAGATTCAACTTGACAAGGAAGGGAATGGCTCGGCGCCTCGCCGTGGCCGGCACCACCCTGGCGGTCGGCCTGACGGCCGCCATCGCGCCGGTCTCGGCGCAGACCCAACTCGGTGGTGTCGTGGGACGCGTCACCAAGCACGCCGACACCGCGATCGGCACCGTGGCCCTCGGCGTCGGCGCCGGCGGCAGCGTCGCCAACAGCTTCGGGCCCCTGCTCTGGGGCGGCGGTCCGGTCCAGCACAGCCCTGCGGTCTACATCGACTTCTGGGGCTGGAACGGCTCCGACCCGACGGGTGAGGCGGCCTACCTGCAGAGCTTCTTCAACGGCGTCGGCGGCAGCGGCTGGGCCAACATCCAGACCCAGTACACCGACGGCAGCGGCGCGGTCGGCAACCCCACCGGGCAGCTCAAGGGCGTGTGGTTCAACAACACCACCAGCCCCTCGACGTCTCCGTCCGACGCGGACGTCGCGGCCCAGGCGCTGGTCGCCGCCGCCCACTTCGGGTACAGCGCGGACGCCGACTACTTCATCGCCACCCCCAGCGGCCACTCCGACCCCGGCTTCGCCGGCGCCGGCGGCAGCTACTGCGCCTACCATGCCTCGATCGCCGACAGCAGCAGCCGCCCGGTGGCCTTCACCAACTTCCCGTACCAGACTGACGCCGGCACCAGCTGCGGTATGAACTCCGTCAACGCCGGCAGCGCCGGGACCCTCGACGGCGTCAGCATCGTCGGCGGCCACGAGTACGCCGAGACCGTCACCGACCCCCAGCCCGACCTCGGCTACGTCGACGCCGCGCTCCAGGAGACCGGTGACAAGTGCGCCTGGATCTCCATCGGCTTCGGCGCCAGCCAGGACATCACCCTGAGCACCGGCACCTTCGCGGTGCAGACGCTCTGGAGCAACAACGCCGACACCGCGGGTGTGCCCCAGACCGGCAGCACGCTGGGCTACGGCGAGTGCGTGATCTCCTACCCCTGATCGGGTAGGCCGACCGGACCCGAGAGGGAGTCGCCACGGCGGCTCCCTTTCTCTTTGTCCCGGGGTCCGGCGGGGCGGAGCCTACCCGCCCAGGCTCTCCCGGAGGGCGGCGATCGCTGCCCCGACGCCGGCGTCGTCCACGTCGAGGTGGGTGACGGCGCGGACCAGGGTGGGCCCGATGGGGCAGAGGCGGACGCCGTGAGATTCCAGGGCTCTGTCGGCCACCGCCGCGGCGGTCATTCCGGAGGGGGCGACGTCGAAGATCAGGATGTTGGTCTCCACCGCCGCCGGGTCCAGGCTCAGCCCGGGCAGGCCGGCGATGGCCTCCGCCAGGCGGCGGGCGCGGGCGTGGTCCTCGGCCAGGCGGTCGACGTTGTGGCCCAGGGCGTAGAGCGCCCCGGCGGCGATGATCCCGGCCTGGCGCATGGCCCCGCCGAGGCGCTGCTTCCAGCGCCAGGCCGCGTCGACGAAGTCCGCGCTCCCGGCCAGCGCCGCCCCCACGGGCGCGCCCAGGCCCTTGCTGAAGTCGATCCAGATCGAGTCGAAGTGCCGCCCGTGCTCGGCCGCCGAGACCCCGGTGGCGACCACCGCGTTGAGCAGGCGGGCGCCGTCGCAGTGGGCGTAGAGGCCGCGCTCGCGGGCCAGGTCGCAGACCGCGGCGATGGTGGCGATCGGCCAGCAGGTGCCGCCGCCGAAGTTGGAGGTCTGCTCCACCGAGACCAGGCGGGTGCGCGGGGCGTGGCGCAGCGGGGGCCGGATCATGGCCGCCATCTCGGCCGCGGTGAAGACGCCCCGGGGGGTGCGGATCGGCCGCAGCGAGGCCCGGCTGACCACGGCCGGGCCGCCGGCCTCGGCGATCAGGGGGTGGGCCTGCTCGTCCAGGATGACCTCGTCACCGGCGCCGCAGAGCACCGCCAGGGCGATCTCGTTGCACATCGTCCCCGAGGGCAGGAAGAGCGCGGCCTCCTTGCCCAGGAGGGTGGCGACGGCCTCCTGGAGGGCGTTGACCGTGGGGTCCTCGCCGCGCTGCTCGTCGCCGACCTCGGCCTCGGCCATGGCCCGGCGCATCTCCGGGCCGGGGCGGGTCATGGTGTCGCTGAACAGGTCGACGCGGATCGCGGTCATCTGACCACCCCCACCCAGGTGCCCTTGAAGCCCAGGCCGACCGCCCTGTCCGGCTGTTCCAGGTGGACCGCGCTCATGGCTCCGAGGAAGTCCACGCTCTGGTTGTCGACCATCACCAGGGTGGTGGCGTCGAGCCAGCCGACCGGCTGCAGGCCGGGCAGCCTGACAGTGCCGCCGTCCTGGCGGTAGAGGGTGGCCCCGGCGGCGGCCTGGTCGGGCAGGGCCATGGCCACCGCCGCCCCGTCGGGACGGAGCACCGGCAGCCCGAGATACCCGCTGGACGGCGGCGGCACCTGGATGACCACCTTGCCGCTGGCGTCGCGCACCGAGACGCTGGTGTAGCCGCCGCCCTCGCAGGCCACCGCGCCGTTGGCCGCGATCGCCTGGGCCCGGCAGTCCGCGCCCCCGATGACCGCCCCCGGCTGGCCGCTCGGGTCGAGGTGGGCCGCCGCGCCGTGCCAGACCTCGGGCAGCGGCTGCTGGGTGCCGAGCAGGGTGTTGACGGTGCCGATCGGGCCGGTGGCGTCCCAGCCGACCATCTGGATCACCCCGCTGCCGCCGATCAGGTCGGTCTGCCGGGCCACCGTGGCCGGGCCGCCGGCGTCGGCCCGCAGCACCGCCAGGTGCACCCGGTCGCCGACGTAGCAGACGGGGGAGCCGCCGGCCGGCGGCGTGATCCTTGGCGGGTAGGTGACGATCGAGGCCATCAGGTGGCTCCCGTCGGGGCTGACCGCGAAGGACAGCTCGGCCTGGGGATCGTCCACCGGGAAGCGGGTCACCACGCTGTCGGCGCCGGCCGGGGTCAGGCGGTGCACGGTGCCGTCGCCGTCGGCGTAGTAGACCGCCCCGGCGGCCGTCTGGGCCGGTGGCTGGAGCAGCGGCACCGCGGGCCCGATGCAGGGCACCGCGCGGGGCCTGATCGCGTGGCTGGCGTGGGCCGTCCCGGCGGCGTCGGCGATGACCACGGTGTCGTAGGTGTGGGGGGTGGTGGAGTGGTTCTCGACGGCGGCGAACAGGGGTCGCCCGGTGGTCGCGGCGCCGGGGCTCGGGACGGTGCCGGACGAACACGCTACCAGCGCGACCGCGAGCAGCGGGAGCGGCGCCGCCAGCCGGTTCATCGCCGCGCCGGGCGCCGGCGCCGGGTCGTTGCCGCGCGCGGCCGAGCGCGCGGAGGCCGCATCTCGCCGAGATTATCCACAGCCTGCCCCGCGACGGCCCGGCGCCGCCGCCGATAAGCTATCGGCCATGGCTGAAGCGGGGTCCAACTTCCTCCAGGCCCTGGACGCCCTGCACCGGCGCTTCCTGGTCGGGGTCGAGGGGGTCACCGAGGTCTGGCTGGTGCGCCACGGCGACGCCTACGCCGAGCTGGTCTCGGCCGACGACCACATCACCGACAGCGGCGCCGGCCGCCGCATGGACCCCCCGCTCAGCCCCCAGGGCCGGCGCGAGGCGGCCCAGCTCAACCAGCGACTGCGGCACTCGGGGATCGACGCGGTCTATGCCAGCGACCTGGCGCGGGCCCGCGAGACCGCCGAGATCGCGGCCCTGGGCACCGGCCTGGAGGTGCGGGTGGAGCCCCGCCTGCGGGAGATCAGGACCCACTGGGACGAGGGCGGCCCCCGTCCGATGCCGGGCGACGACGCCCCGGTCACCCGCTACATCCCCTTCCACCAGCGCGACCTCGACGACGCCGTGGTCCGGATGACCGCCGCGCTGCGCGACGTCGCCGCCGAGGTCGGCCCCGGCCGCCGGGCGGTCTGCGTCAGCCACGCGGCGGCGATCACCGCCTACCTGCTCAGCCTGATGAAGCTGGAGTGGGGCGCCTTCCGGCTGCTGGTGGAGTTCACCAGCGTCAGCGTGGTGCGCTTCAAGGACGACCTGGTGGTGGTGCACTCGATCGGCGACACCGGGCACCTGGTCCGCGAGAGCCTGCCGGCCGAGGTCGTGGCCCGGTGACGGCGCCGGCACAGCCTGGCGGCGGTCGGTCAGTGGGTGCCGTGCGGCGAGCGGCGGCTCGGCTGGGCGGCGGTTGCCCCGGGGACCGCGATGACCGCTGAGGCCAGCGCGGTGGACCTCATCCGCGACGGGCTGCGCGACTTCCTCCGCGGCCACCTCGGCGACCCCGGCCTGGAGGTGGTGGCCGTCGACCCCATCCCCGAGGGCCACTCCGGCTTCACCTACTTCGTCGACACCGCGGAGCGCGGCGGCCCCAACCGCTACGTCCTGCGCGTGCCCCCACCGGGCGCGGCGGTGCGCGGCCCGGCCGACATCCCCCGCCAGGGCCGGATCATGGCCGCGCTCCACGACCAGGGCCTGCCCACGCCGCGGATCGTCGCCAACGTCGCCGAGCCGGTGCTCGACGGCCGGCCCTTCTGCCTGATGGAGGCGGTCGACGGCGTCCGCATCGAGCGGGCGGTGGGACTGGCGGCGCCGATCGAGATCGCCCGCGCCGCGGTGGCCACGCTGCGGGCGCTGCAGGCGGTGGCGCCCGAGCGCAGCGGCATCGGCGGCGAGCCGGTGGTCGGCCTGACCGAGGAGATGCTGCGCTGGAACTGGCTGATGCAGCGGGCCCCCGAGGAGCTGACCGGCCAGGCCCCTCACCTCGGCGCCCTGCTGGCGGCCGGCAAGCCCCCGGATCCCGCGCCGGTGCTGGTCCACGGCGACTTCCACTACGGCAACATGCTGTTCCAGGTCGAGGCCGGCCGGCCCCGGGTGGTGGCCCTGCTGGACTGGGAGATCGCCCAGCTCGGGGCCCCGCTGCTGGACCTCGGCTGCCTCTGCGTGGTGGCCCAGCGCAGCGCCGCCGACCCCGACGCCCCCAACCCCGGCGGGGGCATGGACCTGGACGTCGCCGAGGTCGTCGGCCTCTACGGCGCCGACCCGGTCGAGGCCCGCTGGTACCTGGCGCTTTCGTGCTACAAGTACGCCGCGATCTTCGGCTACAACCTGATGCTGCACCGCCGCGGCAAGCGTCCCGACCCGATGTACGAGAAGCTGACCGGCGTCATCCAGTCGCTCATCAGCAGCGGCGCGACGATGCTGGAGACGGCATGAACCAGGAGGCACACCGATGAGCTGGGACTTCGAGACCGAGCCTGAGTTCCAGGAGAAGCTGGACTGGATGCGTGACTTCGTCCGCCAGGAGGTCTGGCCGCTGGAGGTGATCGACACCGACCTTGCCGGCTTCACCCGCCTGATCCGCCCGCTCCAGGAGCAGGTCAAGGCGCGCGGGCTGTGGGCCACCCACCTGCCCCCCGAGCACGGCGGCCAGGGCTACGGCCAGGTGAAGCTGGGCCTGATGCACGAGATCGAGGGCAGCTCGATGTGGGCCCCGTCGGTCTTCGGCAACCAGGCTCCCGACTCCGGCAACTCGGAGATCCTGGCGATGTTCGGCAGCGAGCAGCAGAAGGCCAGGTGGCTCCGCCCGCTGCTCGACGGCGAGGTGCGCAGCGCCTTCTCGATGACCGAGCCGGCCCCCGGCGCCGGCGCCGACCCCACGATGCTGCGGACGACGGCGGTGCGCGACGGCGACGAGTGGGTGATCAACGGCCACAAGTGGTTCACCAGCAACGCGGTGGTGGCCGACTTCCTGATCGTCATGGCGGTGACCCGGCCGGAGGAGGAGAACCCCTACACCCGGGCCTCGATGATCATCGTGCCCAAGGACGCGCCGGGGCTGCGGGTGGAGCGCAACATCCCCAACATGGCCTCGGAGCACGAACCCTTCGGCTTCGGCCACTCCGAGGTCTTCTACGAGGGCTGCCGGGTCCCCGCCGAGAACCTCCTCGGCCCCGACGGCCACGGCTTCCTGATCGCCCAGCACCGCCTCGGCCCCGGCCGCATCCACCACTGCATGC